>JBGTNV010000153.1:0-3439 GCA_041742875.1 Saccharimonadales bacterium (SeqCode)
GGCGTTAGCCCAGGCTACGCCGCTATCACGCGGTCTTGCCGAGCCGATGGTCGGTGAGTTAGCTTATGCTGTTTCGTTCGGATATGATAGTGATGTCTTTACGGATGTGTTTGAGGAAGCGGATGCCGTGGATCAGCTACAGTCGATCAATGCGTTAAAGAGGATAGCCCATTGGGCGGCTAATAACGGCGAATGGGCCAATCCGGCTGTCGATAAACCCTTATTTGCGCTTGAATCGGCGGGTCAGGATGAGCGCAACAGTCAGCTGGTGCGTAAAGTCGCCGCAGCGACGGCGGACGAGAATAGGCGCTATACTTACAGTGAATGGGTTGGTTTGGAAGAACTGCCGCATGATGAGCAGCAGCACTTGTTAAACAACCATCAGCAACGGCAACGCGCCCGCGCAGACCAGCAGCGAGCACTGCGCCGGACATTTGCCGAACTCCCGGATGCTACGGCTGGACACCTCGTACAAGTAGCAAAAGACTGCGCAGCGGTCAGTGAACGCGGCGGCTTGAGCGCTATGCAGTATCTAAAACCCGATGGCTCAAGTGTAATCGGCAGGTTAGACGTGGTGCAGGGGAGCCCGGAGCTTGGATTGAGCGCTGGACAGGCATTATTGCTCGAAGAGCTGCACCGCCCGGCCGTGCGCGAGCTGGTTGAGACCGACTTGAACCTTGGTTTATCCGAAATCACTCTCGGCGCTCAGCTACGCTTACTTGACTATTTGAGTGAAGCGCAGACTGCGGATTATGAGCGGCTGGTTGCTGTTATGCGCCGGGCTGATACCGATAGCCGTGCAGCCTATGCCGAGGCGTTTCTATCTCTGGAATTCGGCAGTGAATTTGCGACCATTATCCTTGATTTAGCCGAAGATACCGATAGTTCGGAACTGCTGCCCGTTTTGGAGAAGGTTGCCGGTGTACGGCGCTATGCTTCCGAGATAGGTGCGGCATATTACTCGGATCATCCAGTTGACCAAATGGTGGCGTCGGCGGTCCCGAAAGCATGGACGAAAAGGACGACCGAGATTCTGGGTTTGGCTCGGCGCGATGGAATCGCCGCTGCTACGGAGTCGCTGGATGCGATACATGAAGCAGCCAAAGAACTTGCCGGCGCCTACGGTGATAATAGATTTAAGATAGTTGAGGACACGCAGGACTACAAAACGTTACAAGCCCTAGACCACAAGGTGACGCTTACGGCCCGTCCTGCCGGAGATAACGCCCGGATAGGCCAGACGGTACGCGGCCTGGGCGCGGATCACCGGCAAAGGATGAGTATCCGCTTGGATTATGAGAACGGTACATTGTCGCTTGATATGGGCAGTTCGGCAAAAGCCGGTGTTAACTCGTCAGAAATCTCCCGGAAGGTTGGCGCTGATTTAGCCAATGGCGAGCTGGCGCTCGCTACTATGCGAGCCGAGCGGGCTATCGGCGAAGCGGTGACCAAGCAGGTAATCGTTCTTCACGGCAACCACGTGCGCGAAGCCTTTGAGCATATTCCGCCCCTAACACCCAAAGAGTTTAGCACTTTGGTTAATCGGTTTGTGGACCGTCTGCAGCTGACCGATCCCACAGCGCTGCAAAAATCTGCATAAAGGTTTGAGCAGCCGGCGGACTGGTTATGATAGTAGTTACTACTCCCGTCTTGAACGTTGTGATGGCAATGTTACTGCCATAGAGCAGTATCTGGGCCTCGAGCGATGAAAAGCTGGCCGGACGGGCTTCGAACAGCTCGTCCTGGCTATTGGCGAAGGAGGCGTACACCTTCTGAGGCAGCAAAGCTTTGGCCTTGATGCCGGCTTTGCGTTGGCGGTCAATCTGGCGGTCAATCATACTGGCGATATCGGCATCCTCGCGGTCGTAGGCGCTGGAAAAGATGTGAACGGTTTGGCCGGTCTTGATGATGTCGTCGTACACCAGGCGCAGCGAGTCGATGCCTTCGAGATGCAGGACGCCCGGCTTATCACTAACCAGGCGATAGGTTGACAGCAAGGCAGGCAGGATGCCGGCCAATTCGTTGGCGGCGGCTTTAAGTTCACGTTGTTTGGCAACCAGCAGTTGGTTCAATTTGGCCGGGTTTTCGGCTTGGTAGGCCGTCTTGCGACCATCTAATTTAAGGGCCAGGCCAAGCTCAACCAGCCGGTCGGCGATAGCGTAGCTGTTGGTGCGGGACTCGCCTATCTTTTCTGCCAGCTCGGCCGCGGTGAGGCGGCCGTTTTCTATGAGGGCTACATAGCCCCTGGCTTGACTGTCGGTCAGGCCGGCTTTGCGCAGAACGGTAGTGTCCATAAGGGCAATATAGCACAGTCAAGCAGTGTTGTCAAAGCTATTTTGACAAAAAGCAACACGGCGTACCTCTGTTACATGACGTACTGTCCGTGCGTGTATTGACAAATAGCTGATTTCTTGGCATAATGTGGCTAGTCGATTGAATGAGAGGCTTCGGTCGAATAGAAATTTGAAAATCTGGGTGCAATCTTGGCGAAGGTGTAAAGCCTGACTCCGATGCGTCCGCTTATGCGAGCGGACTCCCGGAGCGCCAGCGTCGACGGTCGGTTTGAGCACCGGCCCCGGAGTTGAGCCGGCCTGTGTCTATATAGATACGGGCGGCGCGTGGGCACACGCGCGGTTCCCCCGACCGGTGAAGGTGATACCTGACAAGATTGCGCACAACCAGCTTTACCTCTGACTTAGATGAAACTTCGGCTGATTGATACGTCTGGCAGGCAGTAATGCCGCCGGATGTCATCAATCAGCTCGCCGGAACCTTGAATAGTGACTGGCACTTCCAGGTTCCAGCGGGCTTGTGCCCGGATCGCTGAAATATGGAACGATCGTGGAAAGCCGTGCGGGGAAACTCTAGAGCCCCGCAGGGTTGTCCACTCAAGATAACCCGTACCTTGACAAGAGAAAATGTATGTAGGTCTTTATCGAGGCCGGTTTGGCGTGCTCATAAATTTTGAACGCGGTAATCCGGTCTCGAGAGAGATTGTGCCTGGAGAGTCCAGAGCCCGGAATAAGTTCTGAGGAGTATCGACATGAACGATTCTGTTACACATCGGCTGACCCAATTGGGGTGGCACGGCCGCCACGACCAACTTGCAACCGAAGAGGTTGCAAATTGGTTCGTTGGGCGTGCCGACGGCGCCGACCCGTTAGAAACGGAGCCCACATGGGCACCGGCGGCTATAAACAGCCTTGCTGTCACACCTATTGGAGGTGATATACCCGATCGGGTATACACATCTCCGGACGTATCGGACGTATACAGTCAGTGGCGCAACCGCTATGACTGGTATGACCTCAACGAGGTCAAGGTTGGAGGCGTGGTTTTCAGGGTCTCTTCAACCAGTACTAGGTGGGAATTCACCCGCCTGGGTAAGAACAGATGGAGGGTGGATATAACACCCAAACCTGAGCCTACGATTACGATC
>JBGTNV010000154.1:0-3109 GCA_041742875.1 Saccharimonadales bacterium (SeqCode)
ACACCCATTATTCGATCTTTTGCCCTCCCTAGCCGGGGAAAACGTAAGAATAAATTCTCGATCAAATAGTAAGTGCAGAGCCTTACCGCTCGACTTGCATGTATTAGGCACGCCGCCAGCGTTCATCCTGAGCCAGGATCAAACTCTCCAAAAAAAGCCGACAATCGCACGTAAATGCGAGTGTTGACCAAAGAATTCGTCTCACGAACCCAGTTTGAATCGAGATATCCTGATTACTCTTTCGAATCCTCGCTAGAATGCTCAAGAAACTCTATCTTACTGACTTTAAAACAATTCAAAAATGAACTGACGTTGATTTGCACTATTCAATTTTTAATGACCGTTCGCTGTTTCAAAGATAATCACTTAGTTTTTCAGTCGTATCTGACCAAAACTTTGGTCGAATTTCAAACTACAGTCTAAGAGAATTCCTCAAAAAGCTTCACTCATCATATCGATAAAAACACCTTGTGTCAACAGATGTTGTTGTTATATTCGCTACTTACCTGCCAAGACAGCTTGCCTGCTGGCGTTCGCTCAGTTAATACGTTGAGCCGGACCGTATTTCGTCAACCGCAATCCTCGCGAATGTACTATACTAAGCCATAAGGACTATTAAGAGATGCTATACCGTGGATCCCCCTTCCTATCAAAACGACATCTGAGCCGAGCAGCGGTTGCGGCCAGTCTGGTGGGTGGTATCGCATATATTAGCTTGGCCACGATTGGCGCAGCAACTTTTGTAGCTTCCAGCGAAGCTGAATCTGGCGCAATCGCCGGAGCTGCTACCGCGACAGCTGACCAGAGTGCTTCCGGCGGCAGCGCCATACGGTTCGGGGCGCCAGGCGGTGGAGGCGGCACCGGATGTCAGAGCTTGCCAAAAATAGGTGGCGGTACATGGCAGTGTACGTTCAGCGACGAATTCAACGGCACTAGCCTAGACCGGAACATCTGGGGAGTCATTCCCTATGGGCTCGGTAGCTCTTGTCAGTCAGATGACGCCCAGCATGTCCAAGTAGCCGGCGGAGACCTGCGCCTGATTGCCACCAGAAATAGTACTTCAGACTACTGCTACACACAGTACGGCCTAGAATACACCGGCGGTTTTATTCAGACCCAGGGTAATTTTGCCCAACGGTACGGCCGGTTTGAAATACGCGCCAAGTTACCGCAAGGCAACGGTTTCTGGCCGGCCTTTTGGATGCTGCCAGGCGACGATAGCTACGACGGCGAAATCGATATCCTCGAAGCGTACGGCGGCCGCGTAGAGCAAGGCGGCGATGTTGGAGACTTTACCCTGCATGTGCCGGCCGCCGGCCCGGGACCGCAAAAAACTTGCCGCATCTTACCTAATTATCACGGCGACTACCATACATATACCTTCGAATGGAAAGCCGGCAATATGAAAGCTTATTACGACGGTTTGCTGTGCGCCGATTTCTCGGGAGTCAGCGATAACGGCACCAGCCCGCCCGCGTTCCCTGCCACCTTCGACAAACCATACCACATCCTACTCAATCTAGCCGTACAACCCTGGTGGCCACCCAACAGCAACACCGTATTCCCTGGCGTCATGCTGGTTGATTATGTCCGGGTCTGGCAGTAGTAATAGTCTCGAGCCTTTTGACAAAGATATTCACAGAGCTTCGCACTAAACATATGCTACTCGGCCGAGGAATTACTCGCAACTTCCCCATCCGGCTCCAATACTACGTCGTCTTCATCTTCCGGTTCGGTTGATTTGTCGACTAATGCCAGCGACACTACTTCGTCGCCATCGTTTAGCCGCATAATACGGACGCCCTGGGTAGCGCGGCCGAGTGCCGGGATGTTCTGGAGACCCAAGCGAATGGTCTGGCCCTGAGAAGAGATAATTATCACTTCCTGCGTATCGTCATCTGTTAGGGTCTTCACTCCTACCAGACGGCCGGTCTTGTTGTTCACGACCGCGCTGCGGATACCGACGCCGCCGCGGGCATGCGGCGTAAACTGCAAGACTTTGGTTCGTTTACCGTAACCGCTTTGGCTAATGACGAAGATGCTGGAATTCTGCTCGACAATATCCATGCCGATTACCACGTCGCCGCTACGCAGGCGGATGCCGCGCACGCCGCGCGAGACACGGCCCAATGGCCGGGCGTCTTTTTCGTGGAACCGGATAGCCTGGCCTTGAGCAGTCGATATGACGACTTCGTCATCACCGCTGGTCATGCGTATCCACTTCAGCTCATCGCCTTCGTCAAGATTGATTGCAATCAGGCCGCTGGTTCGAACGTTCTGGTATTGCTCGAACGGCGTTTTCTTAACCACACCGCGAACGGTACACATGATAAGATTTGCTGTTCCCTTCGCCGAAGGATGCGAAGAGTTATGCTCCGTCTTACTGACATTAATGACCGCGCTGACAGTCTCCTCCGGCTGCAGTTGCAGCAGGTTCACCAGTGCAACGCCCTTGGCGTTCAAGCCGACGGCCGGCACTTCGTAGGTCTTCAAACGGAAAACGCGGCCTTTAGTAGTGAAGAATAGCAGGAAATCGTGCGTACTGGCAAAAACTACATGCTCGATGACATCCTCTTCACGGGTAGCCATACCGCGGCGTCCCTTGCCGCCCCTGCCCTGTTTTTTGTACTCGGCAATCGAACTACGCTTAACATAGTTGGCAGAGGTCAGAGTAACCACGACCTGCTCGTCGGGCACCAGGTCCTCATCGCTCATTTTGCCGAGTTCACTGGGAATAATTTTTGTACGGCGTTCATCACCATAACTTTTCTTGAGTTCCAGCATCTCGTCTTTGACGATTTTGAGAATTTTTCTCTCGTCGGCCAGGATAGCTTCAAGCTCAGTAATAAGTTTGATTAGAGCAGCTAGTTTGTCCTCAATGTTTTTCCGCTCCAAGCCAGTCAGCGTACGCAGCTGCATCGCCAGGATAGCGCGGGCCTGGATATCGGATAGGCCGAATTTCTTTATCAGGTTCTCACGGGCAATATCGGTCGTTTCGCTGCCCCGGATGGTGGCAATCACTTCATCGATATGGTCCAAGGCGATCTTCAAACCTTCTAGGATGTGGGCTTCTTCTTTGGCTTTGCGCAGCTGGAATTCTGTCCGCCGC
>JBGTNV010000155.1:0-9608 GCA_041742875.1 Saccharimonadales bacterium (SeqCode)
GATCTCGTGCGGGTCAACCAAACTGCCAAGCCAATAACCGGCTAGGACAACACTAAAGGTCCAGATAAAGGCGCCGACGATGTTGTAGATGATGAACTGGCGGCGGTTCATGTGGCCGATGCCGGCAACCATGGGGGCGAAGGTGCGTACTACCGGTACGAATCGGGCCAGAATGATGGTCTTGCCGCCGTGCTTCTCGTAGAACCTCTCGGCGCGGGTAACGTTTTCCTGGCGGAATATCAGGCCGTCTTTTTTCTTGAACAGCCGCGGGCCGGTACGCTTGCCGATCTCGTAACCGACATTGTCGCCGATGACCGCGCAGACGAAAATAACGGCCAGTACGCCGTTCAGCGGCAATTTACCCTGGGCGGCAAAAAAACCAGCCGTGAACAGCAATGTATCGCCAGGCAGGAAAAAGCCGATCAGCAGGCCTGATTCGGCGAAAACAATGCTCCCGATAATAATCAGGCCGGTGACAACACTGGCTTGTTCGATCCATTCGGACACATCTAACAAAGCAGCAAGCTCAAACATATAATGCAATTATATATCAGAATGTCAAAAATGTCCAGTCGTCAGGCACGTTTGCGAAATTTTTGATATAATATCTCAAGCAAACTTGGAGGAAGGTATCAATGATGAAAATGGGGATATTGATAGTAGCGGGATCAACGGATGTATTAGATGTATTGGGAGTATCGGGGGAACGTACCAATGGCTGACGCACTGACGCTTTCATTAGAAAAACGCGAAGTAACCGGTAAGGCGGTGAAGCGGTTGCGCCGGGAGGGATTAGTGCCGGCCGTTATCCACGACCATGGCAAAGATTCGGTCGTGGTAGCCGCCAAGTACCTTGAAGTTCAGAAAACGTATCAGCAGGCTGGCAAGCATCATCCGGTTACGTTGGAGGCGGGCGGCAAGACGTATACCGCACTTATAAAGGACGCTGACTTCGATCCTCGCACCAACTTCATCACCCATGTGGTATTCAACGCCGTTAATGCCGACCAGAAGGTTGAAGCTGAGATACCGGTTCATGTTAGGTATAACGAAGGCAACGACGCCTCGCCGGCCGAGCGCGCCGGGTTGATTGTGCTGCATCAGTTGGATGTAGTGGAGGTATCGGCTATTCCGAAGAAGCTGCCGGATGCGCTGTATTTCGACGGCGAGAAGCTGGTAGAAGTCGGTGATCAGGCGACGGTAGCCGACCTGAAAGTGCCGGAAGGCGTGGAAATCAAGGCTGACCCGAACCAGGCAGTAGCTACGGTATTCGAACCAAGCGCTCTGGCAGCCGCCAACGATGCTGCCGGGGGTGATGCTGCGGCTGAAGACCAGGAGAATGTCGCCTCGGAACACGAAAGCAGTGCCGTCGAAGGTACGCAGGCCGGCGAAATCCGACCCGGCGGCAAGGCGGAATTCGAAGACAAGAGCCAGGGCCGTAACCCTGAGAAGAAATAGCCCCGATAGTAACTGAGTAACCTTTATTATCCTTCGATGAAACCGCCCGATTGATGTGCCCATAGCTTGGCGTAGGTGCCGTTTTGTTTCAGTAACTCGGCGTGGTTGCCTTGTTCGGTGATACGTCCGTTTTCCAGGACGACAATGCGGTCCATTTTTTGGACGGTGCTCAGGCGGTGGGCGATGACTAAGGCGGTGCGGTCTTGCATGAGCTGCCAGAGCGCTTTCTGGATGAAGGCTTCGCTTTCGCTGTCCAGCGCCGAGGTGGCTTCATCGAGAATGAGGAGCGGTGCGTCTTTTAGGATGGCGCGGGCGATGGCGATGCGCTGGCGCTGTCCGCCGCTCAGTTTGATGCCGCGCTCACCCACCAAAGTATCGTAGCCGGCGCTGAGGGTAGTAATGAAGTCGTGGGCCTGGGCGTGCTTGGCTGCTGTCACGATGTCCGCTTCAGTGGCCTCCGGCCTGCCATAGCTGATATTTTCACGAATGGAGCGGTGGAAGACCGCCGTGTCCTGCGGGACGTAGGCGGTTAAATCTGTCAAGCTGCGGTTATCAACCGGTGTATCATCGAGCAATAACTGGCTGCGTTCGACCGGGTAGTAACCGAGCAGGAGCTTGAGCAGTGTGGATTTGCCGCTGCCGCTGGGTCCGACGATACCGATCTTCTCACCTTGGCTGATTGTCAGGTTTACATTCGACAGCACCGGCACGGTATCGTTGTCCGGGTAGGAGAATGAAAGGTTGCGGAGCTCAAGCCGGTGTTGAAAAGCTGAAGCTGGCAGCGGCTTGATGGTAATTGCCGGCTTATTTCGAAAAATATCACGCTCGCCAAACAAATAACGGTAGGCTTCCTCTACATGTGCAAGCTTTATGTTGAGCTGCGAAATGTTCCAGATGATGTCCCAGATATTGTTGGAAAAGAGCACGATTGCCGCCAGGAAAGTCGTCATTTGTGCCAGGTCGATGCTGCCTTGGCTATAGAGGTAGACGTTAAGGATAAACGTGCTAGGCCAGATGATCCAGCGTACGAACAGGCTCATTGATCCCCAGAACAGTATGTTCTTAAACAATGACCGGTTGGCGGCACGAATCAAAGTGTGGCGTTTATCGTAGAGGCGTGCAGCTTCGCGGTGCCCGCTAGCGAAGGCCTTGACGGTAACGAAGTTGGAAATGGCGTCAACCATGAAGCCGTCCATGGTGGAGCGTTCGTCGGACTCCTTGCGCTCAGCCGCAGCCGCAGCTTGCGCCATCTTGCGCCCGACGATGATCATTAGCAGGAGCGAAACAACAAATATCACGCCGGTATAGGTGTTGACCGTAAACATGGTGGCAGCGATGATCGGCATAGCGACTACCAGGTTGACGTACTGGTAGTGGAAATTATCGAGTAACTCACGGAAATCACGCCCTAGCGAATTGGCGTAGCTGCTGATTTTGCCAGTGAATTTATCGATAAAATATCCGTATTCATGCTCTATTACCGCGTTGAACACGATGTCGTCAAAACGGTGCGACCGGGCAAGCAGTAGTTTCAGGTACAGGAATTCACCGCCCCGCCAGGCGATGTCATGGCTGATGCTGGCTACGATCAATGCCGCGGTCCAAACTGCCATATTGCCATCGTGCTGCGTTAAGCTGATAGTCAGTTGTCCAATTAACCAGGGGACAATTGCCAGGGCGAGATTGGCCACGGCAAAGGTGGCTGCGGTCAGCCAAAAAGCGGCTTTGAACTGGCTGATATAACTAATGAAAGCGCGGATTGATGGGTAATGTTTCATAGGGTTTCTCTTGAGGGTCCTAGGATTTTCTCAAGTTCCGTTATGGTCCTTTATAGTGTTTCAAATTCTTTCAATCTTCGATAAAACCGTCCGATTGGTGTGCCCATAGCCTGGCATAGGTACCGTCATGGTGTATCAGCTCTTTGTGGCTGCCCTGTTCCACGATGCTGCCTTTGTCCATGACAATGATGCGATCCATCTTCTGAATGGTGCTCAGCCGGTGGGCGATGACGATAGCGGTGCGATTTTCCATTAGCTTCCAGAGCGCGTCCTGGATGAGTACTTCGCTTTCCGAATCCAATGCACTGGTGGCTTCGTCGAGTACCAGTATCGGGGCGTTTTTCAGCATCGCGCGGGCGATGGCAATGCGTTGGCGCTGTCCGCCCGATAGTTTGACGCCCCGCTCGCCTACTAATGTGTCGTAGCCATCCGGCAGCAGCTCGATAAACTCGCTGGCATTGGCGCGGCGGGCGATAGCTTTCACTTCCTGAAGCGTAGCTTCCTGGCGGCCGTAGGCGATATTCTCGCGGATCGAGCGGTGAAAGAGCAGCGGCTCCTGCGGCACGTAGGCAATACTGCGCCGCAGGTCATTCTGGGAGATATGGGCTATATTCTGGCTGTCGATGGTAATTGCGCCGTCCTGGATGTCGGAATAGCGCAGTAACACCCGGGTCAGTGTCGTTTTGCCCGAACCGGAGGGGCCGACCAAACCTACCTTTTCACCTGGTTTGATGACCAATGTTAAACTTTCAAACAATGCGCTATTGCTGCCGGTGTGGGCAAAACGGACTGCATCGAATCGGATACTGCCGCGGCTGATATGGGATTTTTGGGGATGGGCCGGGTCTGTAACACTGGGGGGAATGTCTAGCGTTTCGATCATATCTTTGGCATCGCCCAGTGCCCGGTTGTAATTTCGCAGCGTATTTTGGCTGAACTGCCAAAGATTTTCGCCGATGATACCGGTATAGGTGACTGCCAGGAATACTGTCTCGATATTACTATTGGTAAGTACCACTCCGGCCACAGCGATTATCAGTGATGCGGCGGTCAGGCTGGTTGTAGATCCGGAGAAGAATATATCGCGTTTGATACTGGCCCGCATGACGGCTTCGGTAGCCTTCCGGGTATCGTCGGTAGAGGTTTGGTAACGGACACGTTCGCGGCCGCTGGCGGCAAAACTTTTGACGGCCATAATGTTAGTGACTACGTCAGCAAGATAGCCGGTTTGACGGTTGGACGCGGCTGCTTCCAGAGCGTTGAGTTGCCGGACACGCTTGGTAATCAATACGGCAGTGATCAGAAACAATATAGAAAACACCAACAGGACCGCCACGAGCAACGGTGCCCGCGGAGCCAGGATAATTATCGTAAAGATGAATGACAGCACTAGCGCGGCCGTTTGGAACGTGAAGGTATCGGCCAGCCGTATATAGGCGCCGGCCAGTTTGTTGGTTTGGCTAACCAAAGAGCCGCCAAACCGGTTGGCATGAAAATCGGCGCTCATCGATACGAGGTGCGAAAATACGTGGTGGTAAATATCTTGCAGGACGCGCATCTCAAGTTTCCATATCAGGATGATAACGATCCGCCATAGCACGATGCCGCCGAGCATCACCAGTCCGGTATAGAGCAGTAGCTGCGGCCCGAAGCTTTGCCACAGGTCGCCGCGAACAAGCTCGCCATCGCTGATGCGCTGGAGAATATTGGCGGCGACCAGCGGCGGCAAAAACCGGAACATCAACAACGCTAAGGGTGCCGCTATAAGTATGCCGATAACATAGCCCGGATATTTCCAGGCCTTTTGCCAATAGAATAGCAGTGTTTTTCTTGTGAGGTCGCGTGGATTGGTCATCGGTACAGCTCTCCATGGGCTGTCCAGATTATTACGTTTCTAAACTTTAGATTTGATTGTAGGTTTGATGGGCTGATTTAGTTACAGCTGTAATATGGATGTGAAGTGATTAAAAGTGATTAATTAGCGGTGATTCAAGGTGATTCAATAAGAATTGAGGAATTGAAAGGATTCGAAGCGGGTTCGGAGAGTTGCTAAAGCCCGGTTAGGGCGACAAAATTCTGAAGATTCGAGACTGGTTTGATTGACATGGTTAACTATATCGCCCTTTCCGTTACTTTAATACAAGATAAGTGTAAGAGTAACATACAGGGCCGACGAAGCGCAAATGTTTTTGAGCATAATTGTAAGAGGTTGGCAAACATTGTATACTTGTTATGTATCAAAATTTGTGCAGACAGGCTTGCGCGTCACTATAATACATAATTAGCATGGAACACGATCCGCACGGAACTTCCAGACCATCCGAAGGTTTGGCGCCGCCTCTGGGTATAGCCGAGGCGGGTTCGAACATCTCAGAAAAATCCGACAGTACGAAGGATAAGAAAAACAAGAAAAAGAAGGACGCCCTAGTGCTTGGCAGCACGGCCGTGACGCCCGGATTGTCCAAAGAATTGGCCGGGCGGGCCGAAACGCTCACAAACTTTCAAAAGCTATTGCGGGGTGATCCGTCTGCCAGGGCGGCAGTGCTCGGTCTTCCCGGTGCGGTTGAAGTTAAAAAAACCGATGAGCATGGGGAGATCCAGCCTGTTTCTGCCGCTGTTGTGAAAGTCAAAACGGCCGACGATACGGCACCCGGAGCCGAAACGCAGCAAGGAACCGGCCAAGCCGGCGAAGCAGCATCTCAACTAGACGGTAAAGATAGCATAGACGGCGCGAGGGAACCCGGTGAAACTGACCGTGTAAAGCTAGCAACTGAAGAAAGTGCCGATAGGACGGACAAACCTGTAGAAAGCGACAGTCCATTGGCTGATGTGATATCGTTGGAGGAATATAGGCAGGCGAAGCAGGCGAAAAGTTCTAAGGAAAATCAGCCGCCAATATACGGCGATGCTTACAGTCAGGCTGAATATAACGTGGCTGTAGGCGATGATGCGCCGCCGCCAACGCCGCCGCCCGCAACGTTCTGGCTGGGGCATCAGGGCGCGCAGCGCGGCGACAGAGTACCAGGGACGCCAGGCATGCATCAGGGCAGCGGCGGTGAATCGGGCGGATCCGACGAGCCGGTATATCCGAATTTCGGATCGGGGTTGGGCGGGCCGGCCGGATACGGCGCGGCGCCCGAAATGCCAAGCTCTGCTGCTTACGGACCTGCTGAGAGGTTTGCTGCGTCTGATACCGAGCCTACCGGCCGGTATCGTGATAATGACCCGGCGGGCAGGCCCGGCGCAGCTTCTGCCGAACAGATGGCCGATACGCTGCCGTTGCCGGCTATTCCTCATGTTACCCCGGAACTTGCCGACAGGCCCGATCCGAACCGCCCTGAAAGTTCCAATGGTTTCGTGCCGGCAGCGGCGGCTATCGGCTTGAATAGTATGGACAGGAAGCCTGCCGTGCCGCATATTCCAACCGGATTTGAGCGGACACCGGCCGATGTCAGCCGCGCTGCCTGGCGCGGTTTGGTCATTGGTTGGTTTATCGGCCGCCACGGCAAAAACAAAGCTATCAAGCGTGCAGTTTCTGCCGTGCAACAGCGTCAGCAGCCTAAAGCTTCCGGTGCACAAGTTCCTGGCAAGCCGCACGGTGTCTCCATGCGGCCGTTGGAGGCTACTCCCCCCTATGGATCTGCGGCCGCTGCTTCAGCACCGGCTGCTTACGAGCGGACAAGTCCGAATGCGTCACCGCCTCCATTTCGCGAGACCTTCAGGCCGGAAGCTGCTGAGCAGAGTGCCGGTGTTGCGCCGCAGCAACCGGCTGAAAGGGTCGCTACAACTTTGCAGCTATCGGAAGCGTTGGCCGCACCGGCTGCGGCAGCGCTGTCGTCAGCCGGCGAACGGAGAGGCGGGCGGGCGATCGTCGAAGCTCCGGCGGCAGACGCCGTATTGGGTGCTCGCTCAGAACGGGCTATCGGCAAGGCCGAGCTAAAGCAACTGGCCAAAGCTATCAGAGTAGACGGTGTTTCACTACAGGAGATCTATAATTCCAAACAAATTGATGACGAAGGGCTGCGGGCTGTAATTGATATGCATCTGCGCGGCGGCGATATTCAGAAGCAATTGACGCAAGAGATTATCGAGAAGCAAAAGATGTTTGAACGCGACCCGTTCAACCGCAAGCGCTCCCACGGACAGGTTCGCAAGGCGATCAGCAACGCTTCGGAGAAAATCGCCGAAACAAGCGCCAGCTTGGCAAAAACATCACAGCAGGCTGCCGCCAAAGCCGGGAAGTCCATCGCCAGCGGTACTCAAAAGGCCCAGGCTAAAGTTGCCGAAGGCACGGAAACCCAGCTCTGGTCGGGCATAGCGGCAATTGTTATAATTTACGCAATTATCCTGGCATTGCTGCTGGTTTAACTAAACGCGTAATACCAGAATAAATCGGAATGTATATGTCTGAATGTAGACCCACTAGCGCTTTTTCTTCCCGGGGACTGGACTGCCGAGTGCAGCCGGAGTGGCCGCAGGCCACGCCGCGCGGAGCGTGCCCCGGGAAGAAAAAAGTGCTAGTGGGTCAGGTCTGAATGTATGAGTTCGAATGTATGCAGAAAATAATACTCTACTACAAATTTGCCCCTGTCAAAGACCCGCAAATGACGGTGCGCTGGCAGCGAGAGTTGTGTATTCGATTAAATCTGAAGGGTCGTGTAATAGTTTCTGAGCATGGCATCAACGGTACGCTTGGCGGAGATCTGGAAGATGTCAAAACCTATGTCAAGGCTATGAACCTGACGCCGGAGTTCAAAGGTATTGCGTATAAATGGAGCGAGGGCGGCCGCGAAGACTTTCCGCGCCTGAGCATCAAAGCCCGCAACGAACTGATTACGCTTGAGCCGGGAGAGGACTTTGATGTCTTTGACAGCGGTACGCCGCTCAAGCCCGCCGCCTGGCATCAATACCTCGCAGAACATCCGGATGCCATTATTTTTGATGCCCGTAATGATTACGAATCCGATGTTGGCAAATTTCGCGGCGCCATTACGCCAAAAATCAAAACGTTCAAAGATGTGAAGAAAGCAATCGGGGAGCTGCCGAAAGACAAGCCCATCCTGACGTACTGTACCGGCGACATCCGCTGCGAATACCTGAGCGCTTACATGAAGCACGAGGGCTTTGCAGACGTTTACCATCTGGACGGCGGCATCGTCAAATACGGCCAGCAATTCGGCGACGATGGCTTCTGGGAGGGCAGATGCTATGTTTTTGACCGTCGCTTGAGTGTCGCGTTCAGCTCTAATTCTAAGGATATCGGACGGTGCGTGCACTGCGGCGGCGCGACGAGCAACCAAGTCAACTGCACCGATCCTGCCTGCAACCTGCAGTTCGTTGTTTGCCAGCCTTGTGCCGCAAATAGCAAAGTAGCCTGTGACAAACATGGTGCTGAGGCCACGGGTTCAATATAGTTAGCGGGCCGGAGTAGTTGCAATATTGTGGGTCAGCCCGGCCGGTATGGCCAGGTATACCTGATGGTGTGCGGTAAATGTGGGATAATGAAGCTATGCACGCACTGTTAGAAGAAAAACTGAAAGAACTGCCGAAGGCGCCCGGAGTATATTTCCATAAGGATGCGTCGGGCGGGATTATCTATGTCGGTAAGGCGGCCGTGCTGCGCAACCGGGTGCGGCAATATTTTCAGAAGTCACGCGCACGCGACCCGAAGACCGAGGCGCTGGTTGCGGAAATTGCCGATACCGACTGGATGGTGGTGGAAAGCGAACTGGAGGCGCTATTCCTGGAGGCCGAAATGGTCCGGCGGTACATGCCGCGCTACAACATCCTGTTACGCGACGACAAGTCGATGACTTTCATCCGCATAGGCTATGATAGCGATTATCCGACGGTTACGACGACGCGCCGGCCGCTTGATGATGGGGCGCGCTATTTCGGGCCGTATTTCAGCGCCTATATGGTCCAACGCGCACTGCGGGTGCTGCGCAAGATTTTTCCGTTTGCTGTCAAAAAACCCGGCGGACCCGGTAGCCAAAAGCGGGCGACGTTGTACTACCATCTTGGTCTTGATCCGGGTCTGGAAGAAGGCAAAACCAGCCTCGAAGACTATCGGGCTTGTTTGCGTCAGCTGATATTGGTTATTGAAGGCAAGCGCACCCGGATTCTTAAGGAACTGGAAAAAGAAATGAAAGCCCATGCGCGGGTGGCGGACTTCGAAAACGCGGCCAGGTCGCGTAACCGGCTGTTCGCCTTGCAAAACCTGGGCCGGCAGGTGATTTTCAGCGATAAGGAATTCCTGGACATTAGCAAAGACCATGCGCTTGGCGAGTTGGTGGGATTGTTGGGTTTGCCGAAGTTTCCGCAACGGATCGAGGGTTATGAGATTTCGCATATGCAGGGCACCGACGTGGT
>JBGTNV010000156.1:0-6109 GCA_041742875.1 Saccharimonadales bacterium (SeqCode)
TACTGTCTTGACGGCGATAGAGATATGCAGTAATGTGAGAGTACAATTAGGGAGATCATATGTAATGGCAGGGCGACATCAATTTTCCGGTATTTGGCGAAGCTGTTACTGGTATCCGAGCAACACGCATGATGGCGAGGATGTCAGCGAGTATGAACTTATGGCGCATCAGCGTGGCCACAAGTTGGTGCTGGAAAGCCTGCCGAATAGCATCAAATCTCATATTACGATAAACCTGTCGGTCGAAGGCAAGCTTGCCACCGGCAGCTGGCTGGAAAGCACTTCGCCGAGCGGCGAGTTCCAGGGCATGGTATATTCAGGAGCCCTGCAATTACTGGTAACCGAAGACGGTCGGCAGATGGAAGGCAAGTGGGTCGGTGTCGGCCGTGAAAAGGTAGCCGCGGATACGTATATACCCCGGATATATACCGGCAGGTGGCAGATGTTTCGGGTAGACCAAAACACTGTAAGTGATCATACATCGGCGAGAGAGCATACATCCTCGAGAGAGCCGGCAGCCGTTACTCGTACCGTGGGCGCGTAGATTCCGCAGAGGGATATCTGAAGTAAAAAATACATCTCATTTGCGTCGAGTCTGCTCTCGTATCGATACGCAAGACTGGTACACTGAGGGTGTATGCGCTTGCTGCTAATAGACTATAATATCGAGCATCTCGACCGTCTGCAATCGGTTTGTTCCGGTCATGAGCTGACGGCTATACCTGCCGATAGGCTGACTGAAACCGATACCGCCGGTTACGACGCGCTGGTTCTAGCGGGCAGTTATCGGCATAGCGCGGAATGGGAGCCGGACAACCACCGCGCCGAATTGGAGCTAATACGATCTGCCAATAGGCCGTTACTGGGAATATGCCTGGGGTTCGAGTTGGTGTGTTCGGCTTACGGTGGCCGGCCGGGTGAGCTGGCCGGCATGTCCGCAAAGGCTGCCGGCGCGTCGGTAGTGACACCTACAGCCGACGGAGCCAGAATATTCCAGGGAACCGATCCTATCCGTGTGGGCGAAACCTATCGCTGGATTGTCGATGAGGTGCCGCGCGATTTGGTGGTGCTGGCGCGTTCGGACAGCGGCGTCGAGGCCGTTAGGCATAAAACCAGTCCGACCTACGGCCTGCAGCTTTTTCCGGAAGATTTCACCTACACCTCTGACGGCAAGCTGGTGTTCTGCAATATCCTTGAGCTGTTCAGGAAGTACGTAAATAGGCCAGTGTAATTCATGGCCATTCGGTGTTTTCTGTGATATTAGTCTCATTTGGTTTATTCCTGAGTAATCTGAGGGTATACTGAAATTATGGATCGGTCTCCGCAACCACCAGTTGCAGTCGAGTTTCCCACCGGTATCTGGCATAGCAAGTACCGATACCCTAGCAGTTCGCGACATGGCGTGTTCGAGAATGAGCATTTTATAAGCCTGAAGCGGGAGCGTGGCAGCAATGAATATGTATTCGAGAGCCTGCCTAACGCTAATACTTCGCACCTGGTCGTGCGTTTGACGGTTGAAGGCACGGTCGCCACCGGTAGTTGGCGGGAAGAAACCGAAAAGAACGGCTATTATAAGGGCTCCGTATACAGCGGAGCTATCCAGCTGGTAGTAGACGAGGACGGCCGGTACATGCACGGCAAATGGGTGGGTTTCGGCAAAGACAGAACAGTAAACGTTGGTGCCTGGGAGTTTACTTTCGTAGGCAAAGAATTGCCGGCAGGCTTGCGGCTTGCAAAAGTAAGACAAGCCCATCGAGTTACAGAGAGCAACAGTGCATAGTTCTTGAGTCACGGATAACGCTAGCGTTTTGGGCATACATTGTGGCATTATAGAATCAAACGGTACTTAGGCTGTCATTGTAGCTGCCGGCGCAGTATCGAGTGAGTGTAACTCACGGCAGAACAGCACAGACAGTAAACAAAAATCTACCGGAGAAGTTCCTATGCCAGTTAAATCAATGCCAAACAAACGTACTGCCAAGCAGCCGGTACGTTCAACCCGTGGGGTGCGTAAGACTAGGGCTAGCTCCTCCGGATCTAGCCCTAGTCTCCTTAAACGGAGCAGGCAAATATCGACACTTTTGGCGGTACTGACGGTATTGGTGCTGGGATCTGTGTATGTCTATGCACGGCATGCCTCCAAACAGCCGGATAATATTTTGAAGTGGGCGCTATCCCGGACAATGCAAGCCCATTCCGCCGAAGTCAGCTTGCGTTACGCCGGCAACACGGCCATACCTGACTCGAACGTACTGCACCTATCCGGAGTAGTTACTGACCGTGGTAAATTTGACATCACAGGCAGTTATAGTAAGGCGGGTCAGGGAGTCGGTGTAGCGCTCAAGAGTGTTGACGGCAAAGACGCATATGTGCAGTTATCCGATACCGCCAAACTGCGTAATGTGCTTGGCGAAAATGCCGCAGATTACGCGATTACCGACCAACGCAATCCGCTGACTGCTCTTGAAGGCAGGTGGCTGCTCGTGCCGGCAAGCCTGAAAGATACCATACTGCTTAACCGGCCGGCGGATGGTAAAACCAGTTATATCCTCTCGGCGGGAGATAAGAAAAAGTTAGCTGAGATCTATCGGCGGCATGAATTTTTGCGAGTCAGCAACGTATATCCGGATGAGCTGGTCGACAGTAAGATTAGTTATCACTATCGTGTCGGAATCGACGTAGATGAACTTACCCTGTTCCTGCGGACTGCCCAGCGGGATGTTGCCAAGTTGCATTTGAGCGATAAGCAGGTTGAATCTATCATTGGCATTGCTGTCCGGGCCGGGACGGTTGAGGCCTGGATAGCTAAGGACGACAAACGGTTCAATAAAATGATCTATCGCTCCTCTGATGCCACGGTGACCGATGTCGCGCTGACAATGAAAAACTATAACCACACGGTGCGCATCGAAACACCGGCCGATGCGATGCCGCTGTTCGAAGTGCTCAGCAGCCTGGTTCTGGACCAGTCAGTCATACCTAAGACTGAATAGGGGGGTGATTGACGACCCACACCCACTTCTTCCTTCCCGGGGACTGGACTGCCGCGGGCAGCCGGCGGGGCGGCCGCCCACGCCGCGCGGAGCGTGCCTCGGGAAGGAAGAAGTGGGTGCGGGTCAGGTTGATTGGCTCCGCGGTTGGTTTAACGGTATAATGATCAGATATGCAAGTAGTCGTCGATAAGCTGCTAACGACCTATACCCGGGCCGGCAATGCCAAGTACAAAAAACTGCTGATCTTTTATGGTTGGGGAGATAGCCCGGTAAATTGGACGTATATGCAAACCGAGCTGGCCAGGCACTTCGACGTTACCGTGGTGGATTTGCCGGGTTTTGGCGGTACTGCGCCGCCGCCGACGGCATGGGGGCTAACGGAGTATGCGGCATTCGTAGCGGCCTTCCTGAAAAAAACCGGCATCAAACCCTACGCTATTATCGGCCACAGCAATGGTGGTGCCATAGCCGTACGTGGGCTGTCGCAGGGCGTGCTGACGGCCGAGCGGTTAGTGTTGCTGGCCAGCGCTGGTATCCGTTTTCAACTGAGTCGCCGCCGTCAAGTCCTGCGTATTTTCACCAAAGCCGGCAAGGTAGTTACTTACCCGCTCCCGGCTAACGTTCGCAAGCGCCTGCGTCGCCGGCTCTACACTGCCATCGGTTCCGACTTACTGGTAGCGGAACACTTGCAGGACACTTTCAAGCGCATTGTCACTGACGATATCCAGTCCGATGCCGCCACTCTGACGCTGCCGACGTTATTAGTCTACGGTGAAGACGACTTGGATACGCCGGTTCAATACGGCCGCATCCTACACAACCTGATTGCCGGCTCGACGCTGGAAGTAATCGGACAGGGCGGGCATTTTATCTACCTGGACAAACCCGCCGAAGTCAGGGATATGTTGCGTAAGTTTTTGGCATGAGAGAGGTAGTTAGCCTGTACTCCTGGCGATATGCCCGGACACTCGTTTATATGCTGCAAAGCACTGAGTACCAGGTCTGGCCATATTTGAAGTGGTATTGGCGGGTGTGGGATTTTAATACGGTTATGTATCGCCGGACGCTTGTGGTTAGCCGTCCGGTCCGCTTGCTGCTATCTGTACTTTACGCTGGTATGGTGTTGCAGCTGATGGTTGGCGTCGTGCTGATGGCCGGTTGGTGGTTGTATGGCTGGCCGGTTTGGCACTTTGGCCTGGCGTTGGCAGCATCATATCCGATCGTATGGGCGCATCTGGTCATACTGCCATTGGTGTTGGGCAGTATTTTTATCATCAAGCCGAAACATCGCCGCGCTATCAGGCAATCCGAACAATTATTTGCGGCGCATCCCGGCATCAAGCTGGCGGTGGCAGGCAGCTACGGCAAAACGACTATGAAGGAATTGCTGGTGACTGTCCTGAGCGAAGCGGAAACAGAAGACGTGAGCGAAGCGGAAAGCGATGACAAGGGCGGAACGAGATCTGAAGATACCAGCGAAGCAAAAAAAGTCGCGGCTACCCAAGCCAACAAAAATGTCGCCCTATCCCACGCCCGGTTCGCCCGGACACTGGCAGGCGACGAGGATGTCGTGATTATTGAATATGGTGAAGGCCGTCCCGGTGATGTTACCCGTTTCGCCCGCCGTACCCATCCGACCCATGCCGTCATTACCGGCTTGGCGCCAGTCCATCTGGACCGGTATAAGACACTGGATGCTGCCGCCCGGGACATTTTTTCTGTCAATCAATTTGTCGATCCTGCGCATATTTTCGTCAATGCCGATTCGGCAGACACTGCAAAATACCGCACAAAACACATGCGGACATATAGCTCCCAGTCTGCGCTTGGCTGGAAAATCAGCCGCGTCAAATTGTCCACTACCGGTACCAGCTTCACGATGAGCAAGCCCGAAGCTTCTAAAGATAAAGGGAAAAGCAGAGCGAAACAGCGGCTCAAACTTACCAGCGGCTTGCTCGGCCGGCACCAGGTCGGTCCGTTGGCGTTTGCGGCTGCTTTTGCCATGGAGCTAGGTCTGAGCGAGCAGCAGGTTGCGGCCGGTGTTGCCAAGACGCAGCCGTTTGAACACCGCATGCAGCCTTACCGCATAAATGGCGCCTGGGTAATTGACGATACCTACAACGGCAATCTGGAAGGTGTCAGCGCCGGTACCGCACTCTTGCGCGACCTGCCCGCCAAGCGTAAATGGTACATTACGCCCGGTTTGGTCGACCAAGGTCGTGACACAGCCCGCATTCACCGGCATGTCGGCGAATTCATCGCGGCCGCCAAACCCGATACCGTAGTGCTGATGAATAATTCCGCGGCTGAATTTATTATCGCCGGCCTCCATGCCGCCGAATACAAAGGCGAACTCCGTATCGAAGCAGACCCGTTACATTTCTATACCAACCTCCACCGTTTCATCGCCGCCGGCGACCTGGTTCTTATGCAAAACGACTGGACCGACAACTACACCTGACCCGGTATCTGCTCTGACCCACACCTGGCTCACGCCTGACCCACACCCACTTTTTCCTTCCCGGGGCACGCTCCGCGCGGCGCGGCCTACGGCCACTCCGGCTGCACTCGGCAGTCCAGTCCCCGGGAAGGAAAAAGTGAGTGTGGGTCAGGGCTCACGCCTAAGCATTACTGAAAAGTGTTATAATCAGCATATGAAAAAACCGGTTGTCGGCGTGGTGTTCGGGTCTCGCAGCACGGAACACGACGTGTCGATTATTACAGCGCTCGCTTCGGTGATCAAGCCGCTGGAATTGTCGGGACGATACGAGGTTCTGCCGGTGTATATCACCAAAGATGGGCGATGGTACTGTGACCGGGCGCTGAAGGACATTCGGCTGTATACATCCGGTGCTATCGATGAATGGTTGATGAAACATGACCCGGTAATGCTGGCGCTCGACAACGGCTTGCGCCTGGTGACGTCCGGCAGGTTCAAAAAACAGGTGACAACCATAGACATAGTATTTCCGGCGCTGCACGGGACGCACGGCGAAGATGGTGAGGTAATGGGTTTGCTGGAACTGGCCGGTGTCCCTTACGCCGGCTGTGGCGTGGCCGCCAGCGCGGCGGCAATGGATAAGGTTCTGACCAAGCTAGTGGCGCAGGGCAGCGGT
>JBGTNV010000157.1:0-2701 GCA_041742875.1 Saccharimonadales bacterium (SeqCode)
CTATGTTTATGCAAACTACCCATCATCTGCATATGTTGCCGGAGCGACTCGGTTAGTTTGCAGTTGTCTACATACGACATTTACGATGCAAAACGCCGGGATAGCCCGGCGTTTTTAGAATCGACTCGTAAGAAAGTATAAGAGGAGACGTGCACAATGATCGAGATAGCAACAACCCAAGAAATGAGTGAATATATGGCGGTTAACAGCGGGGAAATGATACGGTTCCCTCGCAACGCTAACGTATGGCTCGACTACAACGAGTTAAGCAGCGGCTGCGTCGAACAGGCGGAGGCCGCTGCAAATGTCGCCGGCAGATCACTTCATATGCGTTGATATGCCTCGGCTGGCAGCGGCCCTTGCATTACAGCTTTCGGACATTGAAGCCGATGCCATGCTTGCGGTAGGTTCGAGCGGCGTCCGGTTTGGGCAGCAGATTAACGCGAATTGCCGCGAATTGCCGATCGAAACTACTTGTTTTGCCGTCCAGCGCGAGCGCCGAATATTGAAGGCAGGTACCACGGAATTGCTTGGCAGCCCGCTTCTGGTCGATGATATAGCTGTTAGCGGACTGACGATGGCCACGGCGGTTCGGGCGTTGCCTGTAAAGCCGCTAGCCTGTGCCGTCGGTATGCTCTATCGCAGCAAAACTACCGGCCGGAGAATCGGAGTAGCTGACATTAGGAGTGCGGTCACGTATTCGCGCCAGGGAGGCGGTAACCCGCCTATTAATTCCATACGGACGTTGCTGGAATGCCCCGAGCGTTTGGAGGCTCTGACTGAGCGGTATTTCGGTAGTGCGCCGGAAATCAAGCAAATCCTCAGAGGAGCACGGCAATGAGGCGGTTACAAATAGGGGTACTTGGATCGGCCGGTCCCGAAGAATATCCAAACACACAACCTGACACCGGTATGTTCAATGCAGCTGAAACGCTCGGCAAAGAGCTGGCTTTGGCGGGTTGCGTGGTGATCAGCGGCGGAAAGGGCGGGGTCATGGAGGCAGTATGCCGCGGTGCAAAAGCCAACGGTGGTTTGACGGTGGCCGAACTGGCTGGCGCCGAAAGATATGTTAGTAACGAGTTTGTTGACGTCGAAATGATCAGTACGGACATCGGCTATCGCGGGCCGTCGCTGCTGGTAGGGATGTGCGATGCCGTAATCGCGCTGGGCGGAGGGGCCGGCACGCTCCAGGAGCTTGCCGTAGCCTACCGGATGCAAAAACCAGTCGTTCTGCTGACCGGTTATGGCGGTTGGACGGACCGGCTAGCGGAGCTCGATTACCTGGACGAACGGCAACTCATCAAGTTTCGCGTAACCCGTTCACCGCAAACAGCGGTTAAGGTAACCGTCAATTTGCTACAATAAGCTATGAATACGCGTAATACCTGGAATAGTGATACAAAATGTGAGACAACATGGAGATAACGGAGATATACTATGGCACTATCCACCCAACCCTATAAAGGCGCCCGGGATTTTTATCCCGAAGACAAGCGTCTGCAGAACTACATGTTCGGCAAGCTTCGAGAGACAGTTGAAAAATACGGCTACGAAGAATACGATGCTCCCATCCTGGAACCAATCGAACTTTACTTGGCCAAATCCGGCGAGGAGATTGTCAATGACCAAACCTACGTATTCGATGACCGCGGCGGCAGGCGGGTGGCTATCCGGCCGGAAATGACGCCAACTGTCAGCCGGATGGTGGCCGCCCGGCGGCAGGAATTAGGCTATCCGTTGCGCTGGTACAGCATTCCAAATCTTTGGCGGTACGAACGGCCGCAACGCGGACGTCTGCGTGAGCACTGGCAGCTCAATGTCGATATATTCGGCTTGCCCGATTTGAGCGCCGAACACGAAATTATCCTGATCGGCGACCAGATCATGAAAATATTTGGTGCCAAGCGCGACATGTATGAAATCCGCGTCAACAGCCGCAAACTTGTCGATTATATTTTGCTGGAATTCCTGCGGTTCGACCAGGTGCAGGCCCATACTTTGGCCA
This sequence comes from Saccharimonadales bacterium (SeqCode), assembly GCA_041742875.1. GTDB lineage: Bacteria > Patescibacteriota > Saccharimonadia > Saccharimonadales > UBA4665 > JALQUD01. The sequence continues at coordinate 2,006 of JBGTNV010000157.1, forward strand.
AATTAATCGACCGGATGCACAAAATGGAAAAGTCGGCATTCATTGCCCAACTCGACGCATTGAGTACGCCGTCGCAGCGCGAAGCAGGAATCGTTGACCGGATATTGGCAATCGTGTCCGCCGCCAAGATCACCGAGCTGCCTGTCGAAGTCCAACTGCATCCTTCGGTTCGGACGTTGGAAGCTTTGCTGGGAATATTGGAAGAATCCGGCGTCAGCAACGCCCGCTTCGACGCTAGCCTGATGCGCGGCTTCGATTACTATACCGATATGGTATTTGAAGTATTTGACACACATCCCGAAAATAACCGTTCGATGTTCGGCGGCGGCCGCTACGACGGCTTAGTCGGATTGTTCGGCGTCGAGCCGGTACCGACAGTCGGCTTCGGGATGGGTGATGTAACACTACAGGATTTTCTAACAACGCACGATTTGCTGCCCGACCAACGCAGCGAAACCGATGCATACGTCGTGGTAATCGGCGACATCTACCGTCAGGCCCAGCGACACATCCAAGCCTTGCGTGAGCAGGGTCTGCGAATAGCTGTAGATAGTACCGGCCGCAAAATAGAAAAGCAGATCAAAGCTGCCGAGAAAAAGCACATCCACTCAGTCATTTTCATCGGTGAACGCGAACTGTCCGATGAAATGTACGTTCTGCGCAATATCACTACGGGTCAGGAAGAGCGCCACAGCG
>JBGTNV010000158.1:0-3266 GCA_041742875.1 Saccharimonadales bacterium (SeqCode)
GGGTCCGCCGCAGCATTTCGCGTCCCATCCGGCCGCGCCGAAGCACAGTAAAAAAGGACTAGGTGCTACAATGACGGTAATAGCAGCCACGCTGTTGTTAGGGGGTGGCGGCTATGCCTGGGTAGCCGGCCAGCAAACTGACTCGGGCACATTGTTCGAGGCGGCTCTCGTCAATGCATTGTCTACCGAAAACTATACCCAGGTAATAATCACCGGCGGCGATGTCGCTGAAATCAAAGCCGACGTGTCGGATATCAAGAAACAGCGGATCAGTGCGGTATATGACATGCCGTTAGCCCCGACCAAGGTGAGCGCGTACGCGACGGTTTCGGACGGCTACCTGAAATTGACCCAATCGGATATATTGAAAAACCCGAAGAGTTTCGCCAAAATCAAAGACCGGTGGATACAGATAAGAAAGGACGGCGTGCTACACGATACCGATTCAATCTTGTCGGAATTTGCAACGTTGGTCGAGCCGGCTGTCGCCATTATCAATATGCCGATAGTGGGCAATTTTAGCGGACCCGACCAGCAGGCGCTGCTTGAAATTATCCGGGACGAGAATGTCTACAGGTACGATGCCAGGAAAGTGACCGCGGTAACGGTCGATGGCCAGGCTGCACAGCAGTACACCGTTACGGTTAATTCGGCCGGTCTCAGGAAGCTCAATAAAAAAGCCGCTCAACTGGCGCATATAAGCCAGAAGTCGATGGATACCATAAGCAGGGAGCTTCTGGCGCCCATCAAAGATACGGAGTTTACCATAGCTATTGGCACCGGCAGTCAGCGGATACTCAAGTTTGAAAGCAAGGTTGGCGGCACCACGGTATCGGGGACTTACTCCGATCATAACAACACGATCGTTGAAGCGGCTCCAAAACCGTCATTGACGCCGGAAGACTTACAAAAGCTGCAAGCCGACCCGTCGGCTTCTGTCGGTACCTAAGTGAAGGATACTATTCCGGGCTAGCTGTCCTAGTCGGACACAAGGGAGAGCCACAGGGAGCAGATGACAGACTGGCTTGACCGGTGTACAATGATGGGCGTGATGTTCTCATTAGTGTTTCAATTTCGATGCGTCTCCGTGGTTCCGGCAGTATCAGCAATTCCGGCCACTTCGGCTATGCCGGCAGTTCCGGAAATCCCGGCAATCCCGGCCGCGTGCCGATAGATTTTTAACACACCTACCCATTTATTATTACCCGCGAATTATTCCATGAAATAGGGGGAAACCATGAGACTTTCACAGTTATTTACGAAAACCAGCAAAACCGCGCCCGCCGGCGAATCGGCAAAAAACGCCAAACTGCTTATCCAGGCTGGCTTTATATACAAAGAGATGGCCGGAGTATATGCGTACTTGCCGCTAGGGTTCCGCGTGGTAGAAAATATCAAAGCGATTGTACGCGAGGAAATGAACGCCTTGGGGTCGCATGAGCTGATCATGACCAGCCTGCAACGTAAAGAAGTATGGGACCAGACGGGCAGGTGGGATGACGAAGTCGTCGACGTATGGTTTAAGTCATCCCTGAAAAACGGCAGCGAAGTCGGACTAGCATGGTCCCACGAAGAACAGATCACCGAAATGATGAAAAACTATCTATCGAGCTACAGGGATATGCCGATTTCGCTTTATCAATTCCAGACGAAGCTCCGTAACGAAGTGCGTTCCAAGAGCGGTATTATGCGCGGCCGCGAGTTCGTCATGAAAGATCTATACGCATATTCGCGGACCGAAGAAGAGCTGCAGGAATTTTATGACAAGGTTTCCGATGCCTACCTCAGAGTATATGACCGTGTGGGTTTGGGCGACGTGACGTTTGTAACGTTTGCGTCCGGAGGCGCTTTTACCCAGTACAGTCATGAGTTTCAAACCGTGACTGATGCGGGTGAGGATATTATTTTCCGTGTGCCCAGTACCGGCGTAACCTACAATGAAGAGATAGCGCCCGCGAAGTCGCCATCAGTCGCGTCAGATAAGAAAATGAAGCCAATGGAAGAAGTGGAAGGCAAAGGCTTGATCGGCGTTGAGCCGCTGGCGAAGTTTCTCGGTATTTCCGTAGAAGATACTACGAAAACCATGTTGTATGTAACGGAAACAGGTCAAATCGTGGCCGCGGCGGTACGCGGCCTGTATAAAATCAATGAGCAAAAGCTACGGGCAGTTGTGGGCGCAAAAAGCCTCACGCTGGCAGATGAGGCTACAGTTAAGCGCGTTACCGGAGCCGAAGTGGGCTATGCCGGTATTCTTGGCCTGCCCGAAGAAGTGAGGATTATAGTCGACGGCTCGTGTGCTAACCGTACGAATTTCGAGATGGGGGCTAATCATACTAACTATCACAGCATCAATGTGAACTGGGGCCGCGATTTGCCTGAACCGGAGCAGTACTACGATATCAAAATAGCCCGGAAAGGCGATATGCATCCGGGAACCGGGGAAGTATATAATGTGTTCAAAGCTGCCGAGGTAGGCAATATCTTCAACTTTGGTACCGAAAAAAGCGAACAGATGGGTCTGTACTACACTGATGAAAACGCAAAACAACAGCCGGTATACCTTAGCTCATACGGTTTAGGGGTTACACGTCTAATGGGGGTGGTTGCGGAACACTTCGCAGACGAAAAGGGACTGGTTTGGCCGGAGGCAATTGCGCCGGCACTGATATATATCGCCCGGCTTGGCGATGATCCGGCAGTAATAAAAGCGGCAGATGAGCTATATAATGCATTGACTTCTAGAAGCGTTTTGGTACTATATGATGACCGCGATATTCGAGCCGGCGAAAAGTTTGCCGACGCTGACCTGACGGGTATTCCGTACCGGGTCGTCGTAAGCGCGAAACTGGCCGGTAATGGCCAGCTGGAATTGAAAGCGCGTACCGGCAGTGAGACCCGGATGACGACGGCAGATGAACTCGTTACACACGCCCGATCCGGTACTCTAGCGGAGCTAGCCGCGCCTTCCGCAGACTAACGGATGTAACGGATACAAGGGTACCGAAGAAGGCGAAAAGCTGGAAAATACTGACACTGAAAAGGAGCATGATATGAATGGAAAAAAACACTACCGACTGACCCAGGATGGCATCGATGAGCTGCAAAAAGAACTCAGCGGGTTGGTTGCTGAACGTCCGGTTGTCGCTGACAACATCAAAACCGCCCGCGAGTTTGGTGATCTGTCTGAAAACGCCGAATACCAATCGGCCCGCCAGGAGCAGGAAAAAAACGAGAGCCGTATCTCGGAGCTCGAAGTTATCCTGTCT
>JBGTNV010000159.1:0-3852 GCA_041742875.1 Saccharimonadales bacterium (SeqCode)
TAGGTTGCCATAAGCGTAATCAGGCTGGCCGAAAACAGCAACACTCCGGCAAATTGGCGTTTGTCATTCTTGCCAAATTCATCGCTATTTTCCTGTTTTTTTGCCGGCTCTTTAGGGCTCCGCAGCAGCAACACCGTCAGCGCTGCCAGCACCAATACCAGGTAAGCACCGAGCGGGTTGGCACCGCGCATAGTAGACTGGATCCGGAGATACTCCAGCTTTTGGTCAACCGTTCCATAGGGCATGATCGTGCCCGTGCCATAGCCGAACCGCTGCAGAAAATCATACGGCAACGCAAAGAGCTGCAACAAACCAAACACCACTACCGCCACAGCCGGCCAGAGCACTATTTTCTGCCAATGCCGGCGCAGCCAAGATGAACGGGCAGCCAAGGCAAAAGCGATGATGAATACCAATACCAGCCGCAGGTTCACAATCCAAGCATAGATCAACGCATAGTGGTTCACCTGCCCTTTGAGCAGCGCCACTACACCCAAGCCTGCATGGAGTACTACGTAGGCGGCAATACCCCAAAACAGCCACCCTGTCCGGAGTTGCTGCCACAATCCCGGCGTTTTCCATATCAGCACTGCCGCCGCCGGGAATAGCGCCAGTAATACAACTTCTTTCCAGAGACGGATTAGATCATAATTGCCCGTCAGGCTGCCGAGTGCTACCGTCAAAAAAGCGTGGAACGGCAGTAGCACCAGTACCGCCGCCAACACATAAGCCGCCCCGCGTGCAAGTCGTACCAGTTGTGCCGATAAGCCTATTTCTGTTTTCATAGTGCTACAATCAAGTATATAGAATGTCTGGAAATGTCTGAACAATGAAAAGCAACGCGACGTTTATATACACCGTTTTTTTGGCGCTGGGGGATTTTCTAGCTCTGGTCACGGCGTTCGTCGGCGCCTTCATACTGCGCGTCTCCCTCAGTGACGTACCTATCGCCAATCCGATTGGCGCTATGTCGTACCTACAGATATTCCTTACACTGCTGCCGTTTTGGATACTGATCTTCGCCCTGCTCGGCCTGTACAACAGCAATATTTATGAAAAACGGTTCAGCGAGCTGGGCCGCCTGTTAGTGGGATCTTTCATCGGGCTTTTGTTTGTCATTTTCTATGATTTCCTGACAGTCGAGCCGACCTTCCCGGCCAAGCTCGTGCCGATTTATGCCTTCGGTTTGGCTTTTGTATTCCTTGTATTGTTCCGAAACCTAGCGCGCGCAATCCGTACCACGCTTTTCGGCTTCAATATTGGCATCACCAATATCCTGATTGTCGGCAATACCGCCATCTCCGAAGAACTGTGGCAGTCTTTATGGGACAGCCGCCGTTCAGGCTACCGGGTACTCGGTATCGTCGGCGACCGGCGGCGACCGTACCATGCCGACTACGCCGACTTCCATGAAGCGCTGACAGCTATCCGAAAGAAAGGGGCATTGCACGGCATTATCCAGACCGAACTCTATCCGGCCGAGGACCACAACCGCGAAATCCTCGATTACGCTCAGGAACATCACGTCAGTTATCGCTTTATCCCCGGCAATACCGAACTGTTCGTCGGCAATATCGATGTCGAACTGTTCCGCTCCAGCATACCGGTTATCGCCGTCCGGCAGACGCCGCTGTTCGGCTGGGGAAGGGTAGTCAAGCGCTTATTTGACATGGCGCTTGGCTGTATATTCCTGGCTCTAGCCGCTCCGCTAATGCTCCTCATCGCCCTCGCCGTCAAAGTATCCGACCGCGGCCCGGTATTCCTACGGCAAGCCCGGCTCACGCGCTTTGACCGCGAATTCAAAGTGTTTAAATTCCGCACCGTCAAATCAGCCTATAACGGTTTATCCCCGGAAGAAGCTTTCACCAAAATGGGCCGTCCGGAACTGATAGCACCCTACCGGGCGAACGGCGACGAAGTACCTCACGATCCCCGTTTCACCCGCCTAGGCGTATTCCTGCGCCGCTCAAGCCTGGACGAATTACCGCAGCTATTCAATGTCGTGCTGGGCGATATCAGCCTGGTCGGACCGCGCGCGCTGGTACCGCAGGAACTCCAGCAGTTCAAGAAGCGCCACACCATCCTCAGCGTCAAATCCGGCATGACCGGCCTGGCGGTAGTCTCCGGCCGGCGTGATATCCCGTTCGAGGAACGCCGCAAACTCGACATGTTCTACGTCCAAAACTGGAGCTTCTGGCTCGACATAACCATCCTGGCCAAAACCGTCCGGGTCGTGCTGGAACGCGGCGGGGCGCGGTAGCAGACTACGGTTTAAGGTAGCCGAATGTGTGCTGAGTAGCTTTGCAGCTGTGTTTTCTGGTTTTTTAGGCACGATATTTTCCGGTAGTAGCTAAGTGCTGATCACTAGTTTCTGTTTAGTGGGAAGTATTCTCTCCGGGATTCAACCGAACAGTAAAATGAGAGCGCAATCAGATTGATGTCGGTTCTTTCAGGTAAGAATCTGACTGCACGTCGCGCTTTCTCATTACTTGCCACAGTAATATTGCACTGCGTACCCGGCACTGGTTCTAAGAGGGTAACGGTGGCTCCTGTATAAACATTTCGAGGATTAGCGTAAAGATTAGAAAAATCAGATGCTACTGTACCAAGCCGCATGCTCTCTCTCTAGATTCTTAGCAGTCAGCACTGCGTGCTGGTCACTTACGTATGGCAAATACGCCGCTACTTCCACGGTACAATACAACTCCTCTGTGAAGTCATACTTGCCGCTTGTCGAGTAGTGGCATGCATTCTGTTTAGCGCCATCCTTGCCGCCGATCTTCCGAAATATATTCTCCACCTCAGAACCAAGCGCCGCATAATCCTTATCCGAAAACTTATTCTGGTTGTTGCCGTACCGCATCGCCGCCAATGAGGCTGCCACCAGGACGATTAGTCCCAGGCCGATAGCAACGCGTTTATACTGTTTTGGGTAGTTTTGTACATTCCAGGCGTTCTTTTGCGTCTGAGACTTCGTTGGTTTTTTGGTCATAGTATCTTCAGGGCTGATTGCTAGTTTTCGTCTAGAGGGAAGTACTGCTTCCGGGATTCAGCATTGCACTCGGATGAAAGCACAATTAAATTGTTCCCGGCTCCTTCAGGAAGATAATTTACGGCACGTTTCGCTTTTTCGTTGCTATCAATAGAAATGTTACACTGCCTACTTTCCCATGGCTCGCGCAATGTTAGGCCAACAAGACCGTGTCCTTCGTAGGGCGTGTCGTAAAAGCGTGAAAGGTAAGACGTTACCTCGCCAAGCTGCCTACTTTCTCTCTCTAAGCTCTTGGCAGTTTTTATCGCTTGCTCGTCGCTCTCATACGTCAAATGTGCCGCAACTTTCACGGTACAGTATAATTCCTCAGTAAAGTCATACTTCCCGCTCGTCCCATAATGGCATGTATTTCGTTTGGTAATATCCTTCCCTCCAACCGCCCTAAACACACCCTCCACCCCAGCACTCAGAGCCGCATAGTCTTTGTCCGAAAACTTATTCTGGTTACTATTGTGTTTTAGCGAGACAACAAGCAGGCCTATGAGGGCGACTCCAATGATAACGCCAATGACAATCTTGCGCTGTTTGGCGTAGGCGGACGTGCTCTGAGTAGCTTTGCTAGCTGTGTTTTCTGGTTTTTTATTCATACCCCCATAATACCCAATACGCTGATGGTTGTAAAGATCACCATATTATGGTATGTTTCTGTTAAATCAAGGGAGCGTCCAGCAATGAGAAAGTCCTATGCTAACAGAGTCATAGTAGTTGCTCGCGAGAGCAAAGCATCTACCGTCGTAAGACGCGCGGTCATTCTGGCTGGTTTAGCAATCGCACTGCCGGTTCTGATACAAGCCGCAATC
>JBGTNV010000160.1:0-2804 GCA_041742875.1 Saccharimonadales bacterium (SeqCode)
GACAGCGTGATTTGGTCAAATGATTTGGCAAGTAATGTGGTATCGGCCGGCCAAACGCTGTATATCCCGCCTGTCAATGGTGTCGTCTATGTTGTGAAAGCCGGTGATACGCCCGATAGTCTGGCCCAAAAGTACCGTGCCGGCAAAGACCGGATTATTGCCTACAACGACGCCGAAATTAGCGGTCTGGAGGTTGGCAGCCGGATTATCATCCCTGACGGCCAGATAGTCAGGGAGGTCGCACCGGCACCTGCTTATCGTAGCCGCGGGACTAGTTTCCCATGGGGCGGCGGTCCGGTTTATAACGGGTCGAACGCCTACGATTACGGCTATTGCACCTGGTACGTGGCTTCCCGCATAGCTGTTCCAAGCAACTGGGGTAACGCCAACACCTGGGATAACCTGGCGCCAAGCAGCGGCTGGAACGTCGGCACGACGCCCCGGGTCGGTGCTATTGCCCAGACCGACCGTGGTTCCGAGGGACATGTTGCGGTAGTGACAGCGGTATCTCCGGATGGGACACAGATCAAATATGCCGATATGAACGGCGTTGCCGGATGGGGGCGCGAAGGCTACAGCGATTGGGTATCTGCCGGCCGCTACGAGCACTATATTTCGCGCTAGCGGGCTCTGTATGTACGCACATTGCGGCGCTTTCCGCTCCGGTGCTCCTCCGCAGTACTTCCAGTACTGCTCCGTCCGCTCCTCTCAGAAAACACCACACTGCACGCACATACAGAGCCCGCTTGGTGGTGGTTAGCTGGCTCGTGTCGAATAGACTATCTGATGTCTCTGGTGTACCCTTGGTATATGAACTTTATTGATAAGGTGACGGTGCAGGTGAGTGCCGGCAAGGGCGGTGATGGTGCGGTTAGTTTCCGGCATGAGAAATTTATTGACCGCGGCGGGCCGGATGGCGGTGATGGCGGGCATGGCGGTGATGTCGTGTTTGAAGCCAGCCGCAACCAAAATACCTTGGCAAAATTCCGTTTCCAAAAAGAGCTTAAGGCGTCCGATGGCAAGCCTGGCGGCAAAACGCGCAAACATGGCCGGAACGGTAAGCAGCTGCTCGTACAGGTACCAGTCGGCACGGTAGTGTCCTCAGAAGACGGTGAGATACTGGTAGACCTGGCCGCGGATGGGCAGACGGCGGTGGCGGCCAAAGGCGGCCGCGGCGGTTTCGGCAATGCCCATTTCGTCAGCTCGACCCGGCAGGCGCCAAAATTTGCCGAGAAAGGCGAAGAAGGCCGGAACCGCCCGCTTATCCTTGAATTGAAGATTATCGCCGATGTCGGGTTGGTCGGCTTGCCGAACGCGGGCAAATCTACGTTCCTGGCTGCCACAAGCAACGCCCGGCCGGAAATTGCTGACTACCCTTTCACCACTATCCGGCCCAATTTGGGTGTAGTTGATATTGATGACAACACCAGTGTGCTTTTTGCCGACATTCCCGGTTTGATCGAAGGCGCCGCTGCCGGCAAGGGCCTTGGCCATGAATTCCTCCGGCACATCGAGCGCACCAGAGTACTGGTCCATCTGATCGACGCTTACGTTGCCGACGTAGCTGTAGCCTACCGGACGATCCAGGAGGAATTACGCGCCTACAAAGCCGACTCAGTTGCCGGCGCAGTGAGCTTGGCTGACCGGCCGCAGATTGTTGCGCTCAATAAAACCGACGGCCTGGACGAGGATATTATCCAGGACTTGATGTCGCAGCTGCAAAAAGCCGTCCCGCCCGATACCGAACTGTACGCGATATCCGCCCAGTCCGGCGCCGGGGTGCCCGGGCTGCTGTACGCCGTCAAACGTGTTTTGCAGGCTTATGCGGTGCAAGCCGAGGCCGAACCGGTCGATCCTACGCCGGTGCTGCGATTGCAGGGCGAAGACCTTGCCTGGAAAGCCATCTCTGAAAACGGCGGTTTTAAAGTCACCGGTCAGCGGATAGAAAAATTTGCGGGCCGGACTGATTTCAATAACGAACAAGGCGTTCAGCGGTTGCGCGACATTATGCGCAAAATGGGCATAATGCACGAACTGCACCGGCAAGGCATTATGCCCGGCCAAAAGGTAGCGATCGGCAAACATGGCAGGTTCGACTACTAACTACCCTTGGTTTAATGGTGGGTCAGGTGGGCCGGAACTGACTCTTGGCACATGGTACACTGGTATATAGATATGGCTGCCAGTTTTTTCTTTTATGATTTGGAGACGAGCGGCTTTAATCCGCGCGAGGCGCGGATTATGCAGTTTGCCGGGCAGCGTACCGATATGGAATTGAAGCCTGTCGGTGAGGCGTTCAATATCCTAATAAAAATGACGCCTGATGTAGTCCCGGACCCGGATGCCGTGCTGGTCACAGGTATTACGCCGCAAGCGACCCAAGACGGCGGCGTGACCGAGGCGGAGTTCCTGCGATTGTTTTACGATGAAATCGTGCAGCCCGGCACGATATATTTGGGCTACAATTCAGTCAGGTTTGATGATGAGTTTATGCGTTTTTTGCATTATCGGAATTTTTATGACGCCTACGAATGGCAATGGTGCGATGAGTGTTCGCGATGGGACATACTGGATGTAGTGCGGATGACCCGGGCGTTGCGGCCGGACGGTATCGAATGGCCGTTTAGTGAAGATGGCAGCCCGACAAACCGGCTGGAGCTGCTGACAAAGGTGAACGGGCTGCATCATGAACTAGCGCATGATGCTCTGAGCGATGTCCGTGCCACTATTGCCGTGGCCCGGCTGATCCGTGAAAAACAGCCGAAACTATTCGACTACCTGCTGGATTACCGGCACAAGAAAGA
>JBGTNV010000161.1:0-2420 GCA_041742875.1 Saccharimonadales bacterium (SeqCode)
TGGGACGAATTGCAGCGGATATTCGACGACCAGGAAATCGTTGAAGTATCACCGTATGACGCCAACCGCGGCGGATTACTGATAGAGCTGGAAGGTATCCGCGGGTTCCTACCGGTATCGCAGCTCGCTGCTGGCCACTATCCGCGCGTATCCGGTGCTGACAAAGATGAAATCTTACAGAAACTGAATGCGCTTACCGGTAACGTGCTACGTGTCCGTATCCTGGATGTTAGCCGCAAAGACAATAAGCTGATTTTCTCCGAAAAAGAAGCTGTCCGTGATGATATGCAGGCCAGGTTCGCTAAACTCAAAGTCGGCGATGAAGTCGAAGGTATCGTTACCGGCGTGATCGATTTCGGTGCGTTCATCAATGTTGAAGGTATCGAGGGCTTGATCCATATTTCAGAAATTTCCTGGGAGCGGGTCGAAGACCCCCGCAAATACGTCAAAGTCGGTGAAACCGTGAAAGCCAAGATTATCGCCATCGACAAAGACCGCCTGAGCCTGAGCCTCAAGCAAATGCAGGAAGATCCATGGATCGAGCAAGTCAAGACATTCAAAAAAGGCGAGTCTGTCGAAGGCAAAGTTACCCGCATCACGCCATTCGGCGCTTTCGTGCAGCTGAGCCCGGCCGTAGAAGCCTTGGTCCACGTATCAGAAATGGGTGATGAAGAAAATATCGATCCGGAAAAAGTCTTCCAACTTAATGAGAAGAAGACTTTTAAGGTGCTTGACATAGACACCGCTGCCCGCAAAATCGCTTTGAGTTTGAAGGACGCTAAGTAGGGGGCTTCGATATGCAGCACACTGCGGCGTTGCTAGCTCCGGTGCTCCTCCAGCGTACTTCTGGTACGCTTCCGCCCGCTCCTCGTTGGCGCCTTGCACTGCACAGCATCTCAAACCCCAGTACCCGAATGACCTGTACTCGGCTCATCTCAGCTCAGCTCAATGAAATGTAAGTAATCAGTAATTGGCAATCTGCCAGAAAGGAATCGGCATGGCACGAAGCATCGAGATCGAAGATACGGTCACCGTCGGTACTCTGGCGGAGCGTTTGAGCTTGCCGGTGACGCGGCTGATCGGCGAGCTTATGAAGAACGGCGTTATGGCGACGGTCAACGAGCGGATTGATTTTGACACCGCCCAGATTATCGTCGAGGAGCTTGGCCTGGATATTGAGCTGACGCGTAAGACGGCTGAACTGGAGAGCATATCACAGCGCAGCAGCCGCAAGAACAGTACCGCACCCGATGCCGAAACCCGGCCTCCGGTCGTAGCGGTGATGGGGCATGTTGACCATGGCAAGACATCGTTGCTCGATGCGTTGCTGGAGTTGAATGTTGCCAAAGGCGAAGCCGGCGGCATTACGCAGCATATCTCGGCCTACCAAGTGAGGCACAAGGATCGAGCCATCACATTTTTAGATACGCCCGGCCATGAAGCTTTCGCGGCCATCCGCGAACACGGCGCCCAACTGACCGACCTGGTCGTGTTGGTAGTAGCGGCCGATGACGGCGTTAAGCCGCAAACGGTTGAAGCCGTCCGTTTTGCCCGCAAGGCCGGTGTGCGTATTATTGTCGCCATCAACAAAATAGACAAGGAGGGTGCCGACTCCAATCGCGTGAAGCAGCAGTTGGCCGAGCACGAACTGCTGGTTGAAGAGTGGGGAGGTGATTTGGTGGTGCAGGAAGTCTCCGCCAAAACCAAAGCCGGCATCCCCGAGCTATTGGATATGATCCTGTTGGTAGCAGATGTGGAAGAATTGAAGGCCCGTGTCAACCTGCCGGCCAGCGGGCTGGTAATTGAGGCGCGTGTCGAACAAGGGCGCGGCCCGGTGGCGCACGCACTTATTGAAGAAGGCACGTTGAAGCGCGGCGATTTCGTAGTTGCCGGCAGTACCTACGCCCGGGTGCGCAACCTTGAAACTACCGCCGGCCAACCAATCGCCGCTGCCGGCCCGTCGACACCGGTGGTAATAACCGGTTTCAAAAGGACGCCGGAATTTGGCGACCAATTCCAGGTAGTCAAAACCGAGAAAGAAGCCCGCGGCCTGGCCGAGCAAAAAACAACAGCCCGTCAGACATCCGGCCGGCTCGACATGAACAGCAATGAGCTGATCCGTATGATCAACCGCAGCAACAAAGTTACCGAACTCAACATCATCATCAAGGCGGATGTACAGGGTTCATTGACCTCTGTTATAGATAGCCTGAAGGCGCTCGACACCGATGAGGTGGCGGTGCGTGTAGTGGCATCAGGTGTGGGTACGGTTAGCGAAAACGACGTGCAATTAGCCAGCACTACGAGGGCAATCATTTATGGCTTTAACGTTACATTGCCCGCCAGTGTCCGTCAGTTGGGTAGCCGTGATAAAATCTCTATTCGTTTATATAACGTCATATATGAGTTAATAGATGATG
>JBGTNV010000162.1:0-14889 GCA_041742875.1 Saccharimonadales bacterium (SeqCode)
CTGGTAAACTTCATCGCATCGCTCGGTTGGAACGACGGCAGCGAACAGGAGATCTTCAACCGGAAGGAATTGGTCGAAAAATTCAGCCTGGACCGCGTCCAAAAGAGCGGGGCGCGGTTTGATGAGCGCCGGTTGCTGTGGATGAACGGCCAGTATATCAGGGAACTGCCGCTCGATGCACTGTATGCCCTCGTCAGCGGACACAGCAGCGAACCGCAAGTTCCGAATAACGCGGCGGCCGTAGCGCGGGATTATTGGCCGGAGGAAGCATCGGCATACGATGAAGCCTATAAAAAACAAGTGCTCGGCCTGGTCCAGGAACGATTAAAATACTTCTCTGAAATTCCCGAACTCACCCGCTTCTTTTTCGCAGACCTGCCGGTAGACAAGTCGCTCATCGACACACACAAACAGCTCAAGAAATTCGACCGCTCCGAACTACGCAATTTACTGGAACAAAGCCAAGCCAGCCTTCAACAAAGTGATTTCAGCGCCGAAGACGTAACCAACAGGCTCAATCAGCTACTCGAACAAACCGGCCGAAAGCCAGCCGTCTTGTTCAGCCTGATCCGTATCGCCGTCACCCAATCTCCCGCCAGCCCCGGGTTGAGCGATACGCTTCATGTGCTCGGCCGCGACCGCAGCTTGGCCCGCATGCAAACAGCTTTGGACAGTTTAAGCTAAGTCGTGCCGGTTATCACGGTATTTACCGCTTTAGCCAACCATAAGCATTTGCTACAATAGTATCCATGAATGAAGATTTTGGCGTTGGCCGGCACCGTCCGGCTCGACCCCACGTCGCGCCACGTCATGCAACTGACGGCTCGGGTCCGCGCCACCGGATCCAGTATTCTCGCCGCTTCCGGGAACAGCTTAGAGAAAGAGCTGTAGAAAAAGAGCCTCCCGCAGCCAATGCAGCCGACGTAGACAGCCCCGGAAGCACACACGTCATTCTGCCGCCGCCAGTCGCTATTCCGCATTCTTCCTTTGCCCGCGATACTGGCGACGATAGCATCAACAGAGCCAGCGATAGCAACAGTAGCTACAACGATACACTGCCGGACAGCAACGACCCGGACACCGGCCAACAGGACAGTAACGGCGAAAACCCCAAGGACAAGCCGGACCGGCCACTCAAAGAGCGATGGTACCGCCGCATAGCCGGCTTAGCCAGTCTCATAGCCGGCAAACTCAGCCGGCGGCAATGGCTTATAGTAGCCAGCGTTTTCGTGCTGCTCTGTGCCGGTGCCACAAGCTATGCACTTACCCGGCCGGACGCCTTCAAAGAGCCGCCGGCTGCTAAATCGAAAGCCAAGCCGAAACCTAAGCCCCTACCGCCAGCGCCGCCAACTTCACCTTTAACTGGAATGCCGGTATCGGCCGAAGACGCCAAACATGTCGTCACCGCCGTAATGATCGAGAACAGCCTCAACGCCCGGCCGCAGACCGGCTTGAACCACGCCGGTGTCGTCTTCGAAGCCATCGCCGAATATGGCATTACGCGTTTCTTAGCGTTATATCAGGAAGCCAAACCCGGCAACCTCGGCCCGATCCGTTCGGTACGGCCGTATTACGTCGATTGGGCGAAATCATTCGACGCCCCCATTGCCCACGTCGGCGGCAGTCCGGACGCCCTGGCCAAAATCAGGAATGAACACGTCCGGGACCTCGACCAATTTTCCAATTCCGGTGCCTACCGCCGTGTAGGTACCCGCTACGCCCCGCACAACGTCTATTCGACCATGGCCCAGCTCAACCAAACAGCCGCCGGAAAAGGTTGGACTACCAGCAACTTCACCGCTTTCCCCCGCAAAAAAGAAGCGCCGGCCAAACAACCGACCGTCACCAAAGTTGACATTGCCATCTCCAGCCCGGCCTACAACGTACACTACGATTACGACCCGGTCAGCAACAGCTACATGCGCGTCATGGCCGGTGCGGTCCATGCCGATGCCGATTCCGGCGGGCAGCTCGCACCTAAAGTCGTCATAGGACTGGCTACAGGATTCGGCCTGGAACCGGACGGCCTGCACTCCAGGTACCAAATCCCAGGTACCGGCAAAGCATTCATATTCCAGGACGGTACGGTCACGGAAACAACCTGGAAGCGCGACGCGCCCGCCAGCCAATACACCTTTAGCGACGCCGCAGGCAAACCGGTCAAGCTCAATCCCGGACAAACCTGGATCACCGTTGTCGGCGATCCCGGCGCCGTCACGTACACTCCTTGATAACCTGAACCCCTCTACCGCGCCGGCAGCATCACCGCCGGCCATCCGTACCGTCGGGCTTGAGTGGAATAGTCCTTGACCAGGAGTCTGCGTTTTTCACATTTCGTCATCTATGACTCGTCAGCAGAACTTTGGAACATTTCTGAATGTGAGTTTGGCCTGGTTCAGAAGTAGGTTGTTCGGCGGATGCCGAGTCTACTCCTGAACCAGGCCGCACCGCTTGCTTCTTGCACTCACTCGACAGGGCGTTGGCCTTGCCTACTTGGTGGACTCGGGGTAGACCCTGGTAGACCTACCGGGGCGCTGGTTCTGGCTTCGGTTCCGGCTTCGGCTCGAGGTCAAAGTCCTGGTCGGGCGCGGTGCCAGAAGTCATTGCATCCTTGGCTGCCTGGACCGAAATGACTCGCGTCAGGTAATCCAGTGCAGCCTTGCCGTAGAGCATCTGACCCGTCAGGCGGTCTTTGGTCTCGAGCTGGCCGTTGGGGAAGTTACTCCGCACCTGGTTCTCGAAGACACCACCAGTCTGGACCCATGTCCTGAAGTTAGCGGCTTTGGTCTGAATATGCCTCTGCGCGTCTCCGACGTCCTGCCTGCAACCATTGACGATGGCAATGAAGTTCTGCCAGCTTGCGACGTCGACGTCCGGATTCTGCTCTCGCAGAGCCGAGATGAAAGCACCCCCTCCTAGAGCGTCATTCGCACGGGTGGGACTCTCGTTAACACCGACATAACGGGCTGCAGCTACGTCAACCAGGATGCCCTTGACTGCCTCATACTGCGCCTTCACAATCTTGCCTGTCGTCGCCCCTCGGTCAAGGCAACCGGAAATCTCAATCTCGACGAATGATTCGAGAGCGACAATGTCTTGTTGCTGCTCTCTCCCCTCATTCGATATGCCATTGTGCCAGCTCCAGAAGCTGAAGATTGCGATTAGCGCGAGGACGAGGGCGACACAGCCAGCCACAACGAGGCTGCGGTACTTCTTGAAGAAACTCGGTCCAGCGGTGGTTGTCATGAGTAGTCCTTTTCTCGGATCTTGCGTTGGATAGTGGCCCATCCGCTGTCAACAATGGTGCTGACCGCGACACCCCACCAGAACGGCAGGGAAAGGATGCAGATGATAACTATCATCCAGGCCTTTTGGTCTGTGTCGGGCTCGATTTGAGCTATGTAATCTCCATAGCCCACGCCTTCATCTTCCTCACCTTCGCATAGCATGCATGAGCGTTTGAACGGTGACGTGACGAACATGGCTTCTTCGAGCACACTCAAGGGTGTAGACAGTGTCACGATAACCTTGTCCTTCTCTTCCTCCCTAGTTGCGGGGATGACCACAGTACGCGGCCTTCCGAAGATGATGTCGGGATTCAGCTCCTTGCCGGTCAAGTTGTTTTCCATAGCACGGAGCATGATGTTATTCCCAAACGGCATGCCTGTATCAGCCTGCGCCCAGTCGATCTTGCCGTTGCTCGTTCCAATAACGAGGATGATCCCGTTTTTGGCGAGCGCACGCTTACCGAAATACTTGCTGAGCCAGTGGGCCCGAAGCGCTTTCCGGTAACCCTGAGGGTCTTTGACAAGCTTGCTGTCGATGACGACAACGTGCAAGTTACCTTCCAACTTCTCACCCAAAGGGGCGTTGAAGCGCATCAGCGATTCTTGCCACACATCTTGGTCCGGTACGTTTACGCCTACGAAACTGAGCTTATTGGCCCGGGTCCGTGGCTCACCGAAAATCGGGTTCGTGAGGATGTTGGCGGTATGGTCGGGTAGGAGCTTCCTTTCGAGGTAATACCCGATATCTTCACTGAATTCCGCTATTTTCTCATCTTCACGCACCAAGATAGGGTTGTCGTACCAGAACAAAGCGGTTACCGAACGTGGATCGCCGATATCGATTTGCCTTTTCGCCTCTATCCAGTCTTCCGGAACTCCGCGTGGTATATGAGCTGGTATCGCCTCCCTGCCGTACGGTATCGCGTTCTGTGCGATGTAGGTGGTTGGATAGGTGTAGGTCTTGCGGAGGGAATTCCTTACGCTAAACTTAAATTCTGTTTTCGCGTAGGGGGAATAGATGTTCGCCGAATTGGTATGGCAACATCTACGCTCCGAGGTACATGACTGGCCGCCTTTGCCATCAGACTTACAGACAGTCTCGTAGTATTCCTCCTCCCATGAGTACCTCCCGGAAACATACGTGTACTGGCAGTTGCTTTGGCCGGCGCTGTAGCTTTCGCCTGCATGGCCAGCGTAGCACTCCTCGGGATGAACGGGTGCGGCGACTTCGACTCCGTTGTATGGTTCTTCGTGACGGAGTATCTGGTCAACAGACAACCCTTTCCCGATCGATAGCACAGACGGGACGATAATAGCGCCGACTAGAGCGATCGCTACACCGTACTCAAGCCAGGTAATCTGACTTTCACGCCGCACCAAGTCCTTTTCTACCGCGATTGGCAGCAAGAACTTAACACCTAGCCCGATGGCCGCCACAAGCAGCAGGGCAACGAACGCGGTGCCTAACATAGACACCCCCTTCCAAGGGTAGTAGTTGTAGTGGTGAGTAGTGGTTATTTGGACAAGCCAAAGGACACACTAGCATCTGCTCGCTAGTCCAAATAACACACATAAAAGCAAACGGTTTGTTAAGGTACTTTGGAGCTATTGTATGCGCTCAACAAAGCAACGCATAATATATCATATCTGGCTATTTATTTCAAGATTTTAGCCTCGTTTAGGCAACTCCTGCACGGACCATTTGTTGCCGTCCGGATCGCTGAAGTACACAAACCTGCCCCATGACAAGTCCTCAATTTCGCTTACCTCAACACCACGTTCAGCAAGAAAGCTATGCGCCTTCTCAATGTCCGGCACGACCATCTGCAACCCTTCGACTGAACCCGGCTTCATTTCCGTCAGTCCGGTGCCAATATAAATCGAACAAGCCGATCCGGGCGGCGTTAGCTGCACAAACCGCAAATTCTCATTGACTTGCTGGTCATGGTCGGCGATAAAGCCAATCTTTTCAGTATAAAAAGCTTTTGCCCGGTCCACGTCAGATACTGGTACGGGTACGAGTTCTAGTTTCCAATCCATAGCTATATCCCTCCTCAACATTACCTAATCGCCCAATTATTATATACCAGAAATTAGCAAAGAAAACTGCCGATAGGAAGGGGGAAGCAATTTGGGCTATCTAACTATAGGTAAATATGCCAACAACTATCGAGCCTTCGATAAATAAGTACAGTATGTGGCCATAGACTATGGGCTTAAGTTTGTGCTTGATACCATACATAATCCAAACTACATCCGCTATTAGAAAAAAAATCCAGGTAATCGGCGCAACATTTTCGGCACTTTGGTTGC
Source organism: Saccharimonadales bacterium (SeqCode) (assembly GCA_041742875.1). GTDB lineage: Bacteria > Patescibacteriota > Saccharimonadia > Saccharimonadales > UBA4665 > JALQUD01. The sequence continues at coordinate 5,601 of JBGTNV010000162.1, forward strand.
GGAATATTTCCATCGCTTGAGGCACCATAAAGAGCGGCGTGGCAAACGCGAAAAAATAGATCAGGCTATCTTTATGTTTTGATTTATGTTTTTTGTTTAAGAACGCTGACACTGTACTAGTGTACCAAAGGGAGTGATGGAGGAAAATATTGAAACTATTTACAGATGTGATATAATATATCAGTTCGTTTGGTATTATCAGGCGAAAGTTTCGTGTCGAGCTCTGGTGCATGGGAGCGAGCTATGAGCGGCTGAAGCGTACAAATTGCGTAGATATATTAGATAAGATGCGTAGATACACTCAGCCGTTGATAGCTCGCCCTCCGACCGGAGATCCACTCTTAAATTTTCATGGATAGTGTTCCGATCATTGGAACATTGGCAGCACCGCTACAACCTAGGAGCATTAATGTCCGATCAGCCGACCGACCAGACCAGCCAGGACACCCCGTCCGACCCGTCGTTGGAACCCATGCTGAGGAACATTAACCCGGCATCAATCTCCAAGCAAATCTTGATCGCGGAGTACGACAGAGCCTGCGCTCGAGAGGAAGAACTCATTGCCCGGATCACGGAGCTGACAGCCTTGAGCACACAGCTACAAGCATCACTTGAATACTTCACGAGTCCGGCCGTGGCCGAGCGAGCTCATGCCGAGCGAGATCGCATCATCCAAGGTGCGGAACAAGGTCAGCAGAAGCGGGATGCCCACGGCATACTCCTTGCTGGTCTCGTGATCGCGCAAATCACCCGGCTGACTGGGCTTGAGCTGAGAAAGTTCGTACAAACGTACGACGAATACAACCATCCAAGCATCACTTTCACCAGTGGCGACTGGAAGTTTAGGCTCGTCCCACGTTCATACTCGCTGACCATGTCATCCGAAAAGGAAGGAATAAAAGCAACGAGTTTCCAGACCGACTCCACTGGCATCACCCCCAACAGTCTGTTCGCGATGATGTTCGTCATCTGGATGGCCGACCGAAAGGAAGTTGCGGAAACAATGCTTCCCCAGGAGGTCTCCGGCCGACTCTTCGCCCAGCCGAACCCCATTACATTGGGAGAGTACCTCGCCAACAGCGGCTACTCCGGGCTCTACCATGGAGCCAAAGGTGGTGTGAGCCTCTCTGATCTGCTACAAAGCGCCAGAGGAGGCAGGTCTAGCGGACTGTTCGGTGAGATGTCCGGCGACCAACCAGAACAAGAGCCCAACATCTGAGCACCTGTCCATGAATAACCCTTCCTCTAGCTAGTAGACATGCAAGTCATGTCTATGCGAATAGCGTAGAGGAACTCCCGGAGGGGCTGCTCGGTGTCTGTGTGTCGCGTATTCAGCGATGAACCACCCCACACAGCACCAGCAGCACCTCCGAGATCCACCTCCCTATACTCATTAATTGCTTTATACTACTTTTTACTCTTCGTCACTGTTCCGGCCAGAGCCGATCATGGTGACCGGCTATTCTCTGACCCACACTCACTTTTTCCTTCCCGGGGCACGCTCCGCGCGGCGTGGCCTACGGCCACTCCGGCTGCACTCGGCAGTCCAGTCCCCGGGAAGGAAAAAGTGAGTGCGGGTCAGGGCTATTCTTCTTATAAAACAAGGACGGTGTATGCTAATAGGAATGGGTAACCAGCCTAAAAACATACTTGACTGTCTAATAATCGGCGGCGGACAGTCAGGGATTGCGGTGAGCTACGCCTGTAAGAAACGATCCATTTCTCACGCAGTCCTTGAGGCACATGATGCAATCGGCGACAATTGGCGGGAACGATACGACTCACTCCGGCTCTTTACACCGCGCTGCATGAGCACATTAGACAATATGGCAATGCCTGGCGACCCTGACGGTTTTCCCGCCAAGGATGAAATGGCTGCATACTTTGAACAATATACTATGACTTATGTATTGCCTGTGGAACTCAGCCAAAAAGTAAGCAACATTCGCTACGACACGAAAGGTGAAGCGCGCTTTATCACGACTACCGGGCAAGGTCAGAAATGGTACGCAAAGACAGTAGTCATTGCAACTGGACCGTATCAGATTCCTTTTGTACCGTCAGAAGCTCAACACTTGAACACCGATATGGCACAGTTTCATTCTTCAAATTATCACAATTGTAATGATGTACATGGAAATGCGGTTCTGATTGCAGGCTGCGGCAATTCCGGCGCCCAGATTGCCGTCGAACTTGCCGAAAGTGGTAAAAATGTAACCATTGCCGCGATGCATCCACTCAAGTTTGCGCCGGCAGTGCTACTGGGTAAAAGCTTGTTCTGGTGGCAGAATACTATGGGGTCGGTCATACTGTACGCACCCACAAACAGCCGCCGGGGCAGATTCCTGAAGCAGTACGGCGTACCGATAGTAGGCATGGAGCTAAAACGATTGCTGGAGCAGGGAAGAGTGATACAAAAACCGGCAGTTACAGACGCTCAAGGCCACGAGGTACAGTTCGCCGATGGCTCCCGCCAACAGTACGACACCGTAGTATGGTGTACCGGTTTCCGGGGCGACTACCCATTACTCCGCACCATTGCCGGAGCCTTGGACGATAACGGACTGCCCGTTCATACGGAAGGCATATCGCCCGTACCGGGGTTGTTCTACGCGGGGCAGGAGTGGCAGCGCTCACGGGCTTCGTCCTTGGTGCTAGGGGCGTCGCGGGATGCCGAGTTCGTGGTCGGACGGCTAGCCGCTGCCCTGAGCGGTACTACGAAGTAGCGCTTTGGTACAGGGTCAGATCTTAGACGGGCCTCTTACTTTGCCAGCTCAGAAATAGCATCAACAACCCGGCCGTAAAACGCGGCCTGTTCCAGATCTATCCGTTCGAAAACAGGTGCCACGGCAGCCAGCGACCCCAGTCTTTGTACCGGGTCATGACTTCCGTAACAGAATATGAGGCTATCATTTATCCGAAGCACGGTTCCATCATCTTGCGGCGCGGTTCTTATATGCCACTCAGTACCCCCGTACAGATGCTCGTCCCGTTGCAGAGCGTCATAGCGGAAAGAGGGGTATCGCCCAATGGCAACCAGCTGTCTCACCACGTAGGATCCAAGTTCGGCTTGGGGACCGTTCAGGAATTCCGGCACCGGCCGTTTGTCCCACTCTTTAATTTGCTCCATGAAGCCGGCCACACCCACTATCTGAGAGAGATCGATACCATGCGTAAGTACGGTGCCGTCGCTTATTCTGCCGTCGCAGTTGTCTATGGCGGTCGTGACGAAAGGCGGAGTTAGCTCGTACATCGCCGGATTAGTAATCGCCATTCTGACTACTTCCAACGGATGGGGAGTATGGTATATGTTTTCTGCCACTATTGTTATAATTTTCCTTTTAATCCAACCTGCTAAAGAACGTAGTATCGACTCGCCTTGGAGCTTGGGTAGTAACACCCATATGCGGACTACTAGGATTGAAGACTACCGTGTCTCCAGTATTTACCTCTAAGAATGTTGCATCCGGGAGCAAATAACCATTATCCACTGAATTATCTAATAATATTCTCAGATTTTCGTCCTCAGGCGTTTCCCATAATTCGACAGGCAAATCATTTGCAACTGCGGGACCGCGGTCGAATATTTGAATGACATACGCACCCAACGTTACTCTTGATATAGAAAGCATCTCATCACCCTCTTCACCATCAGCGTGCAGGGAAGTTACACCATATTTCTCCCAGCCTACGGGCATTTGAAGACCCATTTGTGCACGGGCAATCGCAAGACTCGCAATCGTAGCGTCATAGTTGAATGTCATAGTAGTTTCGTTAATACCACCGACAAGTCCGACTTCTTGTGCGTAGCGCACACTTACATCAAATGCATCTGGTATATCAGCACCTACGACGAATCCTGGCAGTTGGCCCGACCGAACCTGATCAATATGAGCGCTCAGTTCAGCCGGGCCAATATCCAGCAACGGCCCCGGACGCTCAATAGTAAGTGCACAGATCATGAGGAAAACTATATCACCTTTTTGACGCAATGCCAATTGGTGACCTCACGGGGAATCGAACCCCGGTTGCCGGGATGAGAACCCGGTGTCCTAACCGCTAGACGATGAGGCCAAAAGCAAATCATGAAGAAAAATGCAACTATTGCAGTCTATCACATCTGTTAGCAAGATTCCACAGTGTGTCCTAAAGCAAGCAAGTTCGGTTGCATAGGATGGCTAAAGGGCAGATAATACCTAATAATACTTATGCCTGTGGAATACATCTTACTAGCGGTTACGGTCGTGGTTGCCCTTATACTGGTACTCGCCCTGTTGCGCCTTCAAAAATCGTATCCGGGCCTCGGTAAACATACGAAAGATGACCGGTTGGAAGATGCCCTGCGTGACGAAAAGGCCAAGTCATCCATCATCCTGTCGGCTATCGAAGATGGTGTGGTACTGTTGGATGCCCGGAAAAATATCCAATCCTTCAACAAAGGCGCCAGCCTCATCACCGGCTGGCCGCAGGACGAAGCCCTAACGCTCGACTGCGACTTGGTGCTGCGCCTGGAAGACGAGAAAAACAAGCCGTACAGCGAGCCGGATAATCCGTTTAACCGCATTTTCCGCGAGAACACCACCGTCCATGACGACAAGGCGATACTGGTGACCCGCTCCGATAGGCGCGTGGCGATTTCCATCAGCTTGTCACCGCTCCTTGACGAGCAGGGCAAAGCCACCGCCGCCGTAGCCGTTTTCCGTGATGTCAGCGCCAGCCGGGCCCAGGAGCAACAGCGGGCGGAATTTATCAGCACCGCCAGCCACGAAATGCGGACTCCCGTTGCCGCCATCGAAGGCTACCTGGCGCTGACACTCAACGAACGGGTCAGCACGGTTGATGAACGGGCACGCGGCTATCTCACCAAAGCCCACTCCAGCACCCAGCACCTAGGCAAGTTGTTCCAGGATTTGCTGACCAGCGCCAAAGCCGAAGACGGCCGGCTCAGCAGCCATCCCACCGTCGTCGAAATGGGGTCGTACCTGGAGCGACTGACCGAAGACCTGAAGTTTGCCGCCGAGAAGAAAGGCTTGTTCTGCGAATTCATCATGGGATCCAGCGATATCATCGACGCCAGTGCCGGAGCTAACCTCGTCAAACCGCTCTATTATACCTACGCCGATCCGGACCGCTTGCGCGAAGTTATTACCAACTTGTTCGACAATGCTGTTAAATTTACCGACAGCGGTAAAGTCTCTATCGGCTTGACCGGCAACAACGATGTGGTACAGTTTTACGTCCGCGATACCGGACCCGGCATACCGGCCGAAGACGTGCCGCATTTGTTCCAAAAATTCTACCGCGTAGACAACAGCAGTACCCGCACCATCGGCGGCACCGGCTTGGGCTTGTTCATTTCGCGCAAAGTCATCGAACTGTATAATGGCCGCATCTGGACCGAGAGCACCTTGGACAAGGGCAGTACGTTCTTCGTCAACCTGCCGCGCCTGACTGCTTCCCGTGCCGAACAGATCAAAATAGCCGAGGCAGGCAACTCCACGCTACCGGCTATTACTTCGCTCACCGAAACCATGGTACAATGATGGTAAAGCGTAAGCAGGCAGCAACTATTACAGGATAATTTAAGATAAAGACTATATAAAGACAGTAGATAAACAGTTATATATGGTAGCATTATGACAATCCAAGGTAAAAGTTTAAATAGTATAAATAATAGGGCATACTAAAAAAGTTATGGCAAAAATCCTCCTGGTCGAAGACGATACGAACCTGAGCGAGATCTATCAAGCACGCATGGAAGCCGAAGGTTATATAGTAGTAGCGGCCTCCGACGGCGAATCGGCCCTGGCGGTGGCAGCCAAAGAAAAGCCCGACCTGATAATTTCCGATGTCATGATGCCTAGGATCAGCGGTTTCGAGATGCTCGACATCCTACGCAACACCGACGGACTCAAAAACACGCCGGTTATTATGCTGACCGCCCTGGGGCAAGCCGATGATAAAAGCCGGGCCGAACAACTCGGGGCCGACCGTTACCTGGTAAAATCCCAGGTCACCCTGGAGGACATCGTCAATGCCGCCCACAGCATACTGGAAGGCGACAACACCGCATTGCCGCCAGTCCTGCCTCGGAGCCAAGGCCAGAGTCAGAGCTCAAGCTCTGCCCCGTCGGACACTGCGACTACAGCCACAACAACTGCGGCAATAGAAGTGGCCGAACCGCCTGCGCCCGCAGCTCCTGTTCCTGCACCGGACGATCCGGCTCCTACCGGTCCGCTGCAATCGACCGCACCGGCGTCACTGCCTGATGTACAGGACGGGCAACTGCCGGCTGCTGACAACAACGCTACCGACGCCACTGCGAATGACGAATCCCAATCCGATACAGCATCCGGTACAGCGGCTACCCCTGCATCTGTGCCAATAATACCTGTCGCGGTTCCTGGCGATTCCATGCAGGAACAGCAGGAACCATCGGCAGACGGACCGGCAAACACCCCCGAACAGCCCGAACCTCCGCGGGATGCGCGGGATGCGCGAGATGATAATCCGCCGGCATCGGAAGACAGCACTACCTCAACAGCTGGTGGCGGTCCAGCTGGCGAAAATTTTACCGGGGCCGGTAACCCGCCGGCGCCATCGGTAGTTTCGGAACTTGCCGCGACACAACTACAATCACTGGGAGCGTCAATGCCCCACCCGCAGGCGCCCGCCCAGGAAAACGCCGCCACCAGGAACAGTGTAGCAGGGTACGAGCACCGTCCCGTCGCTCCCGTACCGGTACCAGCCATTACCGAACCTATCCATCGCAGCCCACAGGCAGCTACAGTCCCCGTTTCCCAGCCAGTAACGGCAATCGCCCAACAGCCCGCGCCTTTAGCCCAAGTAGCGGACCAGGTAACTCCGCAGCCGCCGGAACCGGCTCCAGATATACCTGGCATACCCATACCCGTACAGCTACCTTCGTTAGCCGCCCCGACAGAACCTGCCGCACCCGTACCGGACGACCAAGCGCCAACGCCATCGCCGCAAACGGCCGACATCCCCTCCTCGCCAGCCGCAGCCGAGGAGGCGCCGAGCCGGCCCGTATCAATCGACGAAAAAGTCGTCGCCAATGCCATCGACCAGCTGCTGATCAAGACTCCGCAAGCCGCCCGACCCCAGCCGGCGCCAGCCGATACTGTCGAACATGGCAGCGTGCTGCCGTCACCCCCGGAGACGCCCTCAGAACAGACTGTGCAGACCGAACCGTCCAGCAGCCGGAACAGCCAGAACGACCGGCCGCTAAAAAAGATCATTAGCCCCATCCCGCGCCCGCACGAGGCTACCCTGGAAGAATTAGTCGCCAAAGAAGAGGCACAAGCCAGCATCGGCAACCAGACCTTCCAGCCGAATACGCTGGCCGCAACACCCGGGGAACCCTCCGCCGAGACAGCTATGCCTGCCGCACCGCCGCCAGCCAATGCTCAGCCGAGATCGTCATTCGACCCGAACAGCATCGCCCTCTGAGTATACCTAACTACATGTAGACTAGATGGTGAGCTGTTAGACAGGACTTTCGCATTTTGCACACTTCGCCCGAATACTTCCGCTCCGATGCTCACCGTACCCTCAAGTACGCCTGTGCTTCGGTGCTCAGTATTCGAACGAACTGCACTAAAATGCGAAAGTCCGTAGATGCGTATAAATAAGTACCTGGCCCAAGCTACCGGCATGAGCCGCCGTGCTGCCGATCAGGCGATAGGGCAGGGCAGCGTCCTAATAAACGGCCATCAGCCTACGCCAGGCCAGGATGTGACGCCGAGCGATGAAGTCACCTGCAACGGCAAACGCCTGCGGGTTCAAGCCATACGGACCATTATGCTCAACAAACCGGCCGGCTACGTGGTATCGCGCGACGGACAGGGCAGCCATACCGTCTATGACCTCCTGCCAGCTGAGCTTCACTCCCTCAAACCCGTCGGCCGCCTCGACAAATACTCCAGCGGCCTGCTGCTGCTCACCAACGACGGCAGCTTAGCCAACCAGCTCACCCACCCCCGGTACGCCAAAGCTAAAGTTTACGAGGTCAGTTTGAGCCAGCCCCTCCAACCGTTGCACCGCCAGATGATCCAGGACCGCGGCATCCGGCTGGACGACGGCCCCAGCCAGTTCGGGCTGGAGCGGATGGAAGACGGCAATGACACGAAGTGGCGCATCCGCATGCACGAAGGCCGCAACCGCCAGATCCGCCGCACCTTCCTGGCTCTCGGCTACGGCATTTCCTCCCTCCATCGCACCCACTTCGGCTCGTACTCTCTCGGCCAGCTCAAGCCGGGGAGTTGGGCAAAAGCCGCAACCTCTATCGCCATATCTTCTCCCTTAGTTTGAATGGATAGTATCTTAAATATATTATTTGCTTCTGTCAAGAGTTCGTCTCTGTTATAATAGTGCGGATGGCAACCAAAAAAGCACCGATTGTAGCAATTGTCGGCCGGGCGAATGTCGGCAAATCAAGCCTGTTCAATGCGATCCTGGAACGGCGCGAAGCGATTGTCGCCAAAGAAGCCGGCACAACCCGTGACAGTATTACAGCCCGGGCGAGCTACACGGGCAAAGATGGCAATACGCAGGATTTCTGGCTGGTTGATACGGCCGGCATGAAGCCGGCCGAAGATGAGTTCGAGCTCTCCATCCAGGAGCAGATCATCGAAGCCGCCGAAGCCGCCGATGTTATCTGGGTGGTAGTCGAAGCTCATATTATAGTCACCGACGAAGACCGGCGTGTCGCCAAACTGGCGCTAAAGAGCGGCAAACCGGTATTTTTGGTCGTCAATAAGATCGACAAAAAAATCGATAAGGGTCGCCGCGCCCCATACGCGACAAGTGCTCAGTCAGGATCTCAAACGGTGCAGCGCAAAGCCGACCTCAGCGAATTCATGCGGCTCGGCATCAAAGACATGGTGGGTACCAGCACTACCCAGCATGAAGGTATCGAAGAACTCCTCGTCCGACTCATGGCCGTTATTCCCAAAGCCAGCATCACCGAAGCCGACAACCGGCTGCACATTGCGCTGCTTGGACGGCCGAATGTCGGCAAATCGGCTCTTTTCAACAGTTTGGCGCAGAAACAGCAGGCCATCGTTGCCGACAGGGCCGGCACTACCCGTGACATCAACCGGACCACCATCAAATACCGGGGCAGGGAACTGGAAATCATGGACACCGCCGGCATCCGGCGCCCCGGTAAGATCGGGCAAGGGGTCGAACACTTCAGCGTCCTGCGCAGCCTGCAAGCTATCGAGCAGGCCGACATCTGCTTTATGCTGATGGATGCCAATGAATTGAG
>JBGTNV010000163.1:0-5891 GCA_041742875.1 Saccharimonadales bacterium (SeqCode)
TGATGCCCAATATGAAGATGCTTTTGATGTCGATCTTGGAACCGCCAATCATGCCATGCCATTAGCAGAAGGCGTTGTGTACCGAAGGGCTGATGGGACAGTCGAGATGGCACGCAACGCGGAGGAGGCGCGACGACTGTGCCCGGTACTTGGTAAAATGTCATTGGAGCTGTCCAATGCTTTAGTAGAATTACACAGCGTCGGCAGTCAAAAGCTTGCAGCTGAACAACAGAACCGCAAAGAAGCTAATAGTCCCGACGAGCAACGCCAGGCGGTAACAGCGGTAGTCAGCGGGAAGGCCGTAAAGGCTCCTGAGATTATCTTAGCCACCCGACAAGAGGCAACGGCAGTAGCGGCGGGTGCGGTGCAACTCGTAGCGGAGCCGAAGGTAAGTAAGTACACTGAATCAAACGGCGTACGCGATTTGGAGCTAGCGGAGCGCGAGATAATTAGCAGAGTTGAAGCCGTAAAGTCCACCTCAGTTCCAGTAAGAAGCGCTAAGGAAGTTATAAAAGAGAAGAAGGATGTACCTAAAAAGAAAGCCGGCGACTTGAGTTTTCCCATCTCCCCAGCCGCTTCTAAGCGCGGCACTTTTCCGGTAAGAAAACCCATCGTTGGGCTCACTCCAGATATAGCCAGTACCAAACCTTCTGTTCTAGTGCACCCCCATGGGCAGGACCGGCAGGCTGAAAATCGGGTTGTACAGGAAGCTTCCACACTTCCGCTACCCGCAAGCGTTATAGCGGAGAACGATAGTCCTGTATCCGATCCCGGTCTCCAGCCGGAAAAACTCATCACTATCTCGGATGTCTATGCTGCAAGCGGAATTGAGTCTGAAATGCCGGGTATTACTGACATTCCAGCCGTGGATGCAGAGACTATTGATCCGAATTTCGATGGTCTGAAGCAGTCGATGAATGAAGGCGAGAATATGGGCGAGGATATTGAAATCGGTGAAATGATTCTACCAAGCGAGCTTAATGATGAGTCTGATGAAGATGTTATTGAGAGTATCGTTGAAGATGACATGCGTGTTAAAACCGCAACAGAGGCTAGTCCTTCGACAGAAGCCGTTGTTAATGAGGAGGCAATGGAGGCATACTACCAGCTGGCCGCAATAATCGATACCGATACTAGCGTATCCAACATAGAGGGTGCTAATGAGCATACTTTTGGCTCTATGGATGCTGGCAATACGGACAGCTTAACTGTGTCTGCCGGGACACCTGAGGTAACGACCATGCCTCGTATGTTCGCTGAATATGTTGCTTCTCAACCCGTAACCAAAGAAGTGGCTGATATGGATACAATCAGAACAGCCGCCATTGAGCAAACTCTTGAAGAGACATTTGTACAAGTTGCGGTCTACCTTGCAGAAACATCGGAAGTGCCGGACAAGGACGACGAGAACCTAATAGCTGCTGTGTTACGCGAAGTTGTAGAGGCGTTGCCTCTGCCTGTTGCCGCAGGTTCAGAAAAACAGGTGTATTATTTAACACCCGAAGTAACGCAAAAACTTGTCATGTTGCTTCGAGCGATAGGGTATCCAAATCCTCAAGAGACCCTAACGGTTTTTGTGTCGCAGTACGGCTTCCAGTATCTTATGGAGACAATCTACTACCTGGCCCAACTTACGAACCCAGAAAACCAACAAGGTTTCATGACTCTGCGTCCTGCTGCACGAGGTGCTACACCAATTGACGAGTCGCTAATCGCTCATATTGGCAGCCTCGTTTTTGGGTTGATTACAAGCGGGTCAAGCACGGCCTTGCACCCAGCAGAGGACCAATTCTCCGGATAAGAACTCTTATCCGGTTAGGACAAGGGCAAGGTGATAGTAAATGTAGAGCCTTTGCCGATGGTGGAGGAGACGTTTAGGCGGCCGTCGTGGAGTTCTACGATTTTGCGGGCCAGGTAGAGACCGAGGCCGTTACCGCCAACTATGTCGGATAGGGGGTTTTCGGCACGGATGAATTTGTCGAATATTGTTTCGATATCTTTTTTGGAGATGCCGACGCCTTGGTCGCGGATCGTAATGAGGACTTTGCCTCCATGGCCGGCACCGTCGGTTCTGCCGGTGATGATTGCGTTGTCCGGAATACCGGGCAGGCGGGTCAGGTTGAGCTGGATGCGTTTGCCGGGGTGGGTGTATTTACTGGCATTGTCAACCAGATTTTCCAACACCATACGCATACGTTCCATGTCGATTGTTGCGCTGCAAGCGGTTTCGGTATGTTTAAAGTTGACGGTTTGGCGGCGGTCGATGAATTTGGCGGATTGTTCTTCCAATATGGCCTCGATAAGCTGCACTAAATCTACGGGTCGGCGGTGCAGGTCAATCCGGCCGGCGTCGGCTTGGGCGATACTGAGCAAGTCGTTGATAGTATTCAGCTGGCGTTCGTTACTGTCGTAGGCGTGCTGGACAAACTCGCTCTGTGCCGAATTGAGTTCGCCGGCGAAACCCCCCAGCAGCATGCCGAGATATTGTTTGGCCCCGGTGGCGGGCGTGCGTAACTGATGCGATGCCAAGGAGATGAATTCGTCTTTGGCCTGGTTCATCGACAGCAGCTTTTGCTTGTCCAGTACTTCGTCGGTTGTTTCGGTTACGGCGCAGAACAAGCCCTCGGCTTTGCCGGACTCGCCGCGAATCGGGCTGTACGAAAAAGTGAAGTACCTTTCTTCGAAGTGCCGGCCATGCTGTATGTAGAGCTGCAAGTCCTTCCGGTAAACCGGCTTGCAGGTACTCAAGACTTGGACGACGAGCGGTCCGATATGCGGCCAAATATCCGATCTTAATTGGCGGGCCGACTTGCCTAAGGCGCCCGGATGCAGATCTCCCAGAATCTTACGATAAGCGTCGTTATAGATAACTGTCAGCTCAGCGCCCCACCATATGAACATCGGGAAAGCAGAATTCAGGACGATACTGGCGGCAGAGCAGAGATGTGCCGGCCAGCAATCGATAGGTCCGGCCGGCGTGGCTGCCCAGTTATAGCTACGCACCAGACGTCCCATCTCACCGCCGCCTATCCGTAGGTTATAGGGTATCGTACCCGCGCCCAATGGCTGGGAACGGACGGCTGCTCGCGCTATATTAGCAGATGACTCATTGGTCATAGGTACCTCACAATTCTCAAACAGGCTATACTATAGAGTAGTTTCTAACGCCTTGGCTGTAAGATTTTTGCCTTGGAACGCAAAGAATGTAAAAACTACTGCAAGAGCCGTATTTTACAGCGAGGGAAACCGGTTGAGAATAGCCCGGGGACAGACCCGGGTACGGACAGTGCGGTAGATGGCGGCTCAGACCCGAAGTGATGGGTTCGGTGAGGTGCTAGTTCCGGATTTCCAAAATGACGACTTTGTGCTCGTTTTCGCCAAATTCGGCGACCACTTTGGCATGGTCGATCGCCTGGAAGATGGTCGGGAACTTGTTGCGGCTGCTGTTTTGTAGTGTTGGTCCGTTCAGTACGAGATAATCTATGCCTTGCCAGCCCCCGAGTTCGCGGGTAACTTCGGGGTCGGTTTCGGTTTTGTAGATCCAAACCGGCTCCGGGTTGGTGAAACCTTGCCGTTCGAGGTCTGACCATAGGGCGGACTCGACAACGAGGCGGTTGTCGCGGCTGACGTTATGGCTAACCCAGTCAACAGCCTGTCGGCTCGATGCGTCGGTGTCGGCTGTCAGCAGGTTGGTGAGCTTCGGCTGCCAGGCGGGTGTCAGTACGGTAACAGCAGCAACGATGGCTGCTGCGGCTGCAGCGCCGGCTGCCGAGCGCTTTGCAATTCGCAGGTATTTGTTCGATGCGGTTGACGCAGCAAGTAGCGGCGCGGCGATGAAGGTATGCAGTACGCCGCCTATCATCAGTGCGGCCAGCGGCAATAGGGCGATGATGTACGGATAGGGCAGGTAGCCGCCGCGCAACAGCATAGCCAGACCTATAATCATAGCCAATGCCAGCGGGCGGAGGTTGCGTCGGAATAGGGCCAGCGGGGTGGCGATAGCGCCGGCGACAATAAGCCAGGCGTCAATATTCAGCCAATATTCAACCAGGCCGCGGGTGCCGCTGGTTTCATCGAAAATGCTGCCGGTACCTTCGCGGCCGGACAGCTGCCACAGCAGCGTGCCGAGCAGTGAGACGTGTCCTTCGCCGGGAAACAACTCGCTTTTTAGTGCGGCGTACAGGGCGTAAAATGCGGTAGTCATACCGAGCACTACTATGAATGCCGTAACCATAAACCGCCGGTTTCGCTTGTCGCTTGCCTGCAGCAGGGCGTAGAGCAAAGCCGGCAGGAAGATCAGGAATGTCTCTTTGCTGAGAACAGCAATAGTCATACAGACGGCGCTGGCGATAACTGTGACCATGTGGCGGCGCGGGCTCAATGCCAGCAAGAAGGCGCCGAGCAGCCAGGGCATGGCAATATTGTCCAGCAGTACATAGCGGCCGAATTCGACTGCCAGCGGGCTGAGTGCATAAAGCAGACCGGTAATGCCGGCAACGATAGCGCCGATACCTAACCGCCGGGCCAGCGCGTACAGGAGTACGACTGTTGCCAAGTGCAACACCAGCATGAATTCGCGGCCGGCTGAGATAGCGGAGCCGTAGCGATGGTCGGCACCGGTCAACAGGTCGTAACCGGCCAATTGTATCCAGGCCAGCGGCGGATGGTCGTACCAGTAGGTGTAGTGGGCTAGCTCGCCTTGTTCGCGTACGGCCCAGGCCTGGGATACATAGGTTCCTTCATCTTCAAAGCGTTGCGGGTAGTTGGCCATATTCAGTCCGCTGACCATGCCGCTGACAACCAGCAAGACGGTCACGACCAGCATGTCGATTTTGTGGCGGCTGAGCCAGGCGGACAGTTTGCCGAAAATAGTACCGTGCGCGGTAGATGTCTTTGTCGATTTGGGTGGAGTGTGTTTCTTCATATCGTTTACTCCTTATTGCTTACCAGTACAGTTGCTTCTGCATGAGTGAAGGATTTATTGCGGTGCAGACCGCTGTGGGAAGTTTTTTGCCAGGAAGTCTCACCGCGTATGTGGCGGATAATTGACCACAGGGCGGCCGCGTTCAGGACGATCTGGTACAGGAAATAGGTCGCAACCATCATGGCGTAGCTGCGGATGCGGATGCGGCGGGAGAAGGCCCGGCCGAAGTCGTATAGGAAAACCCCGTTCAGTACCAGCAGCAGCAGCATCGGTACCAGCGGAATGTACATGAGCATTACCAGGCCGACCGGTGCGTCGAGCAGGGCGGTGGCCAGCAGAGCTGCACCCAGCATGACACTGCTCCAGGCTAGCAGGACCGGGCTGAGCAGCACATAAGCGGCCAGCAGGCGCTGCTGCAAAGTCGGCAGTTCGCGCCATATGCCTCTGCGCCATTCATGGTAGAAGCCCTGATTCCAGCGGACTCGCTGGCGGAACAAGCTTTTCAGGCTGTCCGGTGTTTCTTCCTGTGTGGCTAGCCGCGGCTCGTAGTAGACGGCGGTTTTGGCGCCGAAGCGGGAACTCAGCAATACGCCGAGCGAGCAGTCTTCGGTCAGGGTGGTTGGCCAGCCGCCGGCCCGCCGCAACAGGTCATGCCGGATAAACACCGTGTTGCCGCCGAGCGGCATGAATTCCATGTCAGAATGGAAAGCGAAGGCGCTGCTGAACCATTTGTAGTATTCCAGTACGTTGTGCAGCGAGAACCAGCTGGAGTCATGGTTCATCAGTTGGACGCCGCCTTGGACGATATCGATGCGTTTGTCCTGGAAAGCGGTATCGATGTGGCTCAGTAATTCCGGTTGGACGGAATCTTCGGCGTCAATTACGCCTATGACAGTGTAGTCCCGGCCCTTTATCGATTCGAGCACAAAGTTCATCTGCAACGGTTTACTTGGCTTGACATTCGGCA
>JBGTNV010000164.1:0-3138 GCA_041742875.1 Saccharimonadales bacterium (SeqCode)
GGACGACGCCTTGCCTTCGCCGCGGCTGACATTGATACTGGCGATACCCAACTGCTCTTTGTAATCGCCGGGTACGGTTATCAGAAGGAGCGAACCAACGCTGGCAGATAGAGAGACATTCTTTTCATTCCTAGTGTTTGAGGGCAGGAACCGAACAGCGCCGTAGTAACCGCCGCCGGCCGCGTCCGCGGGTATATCTATCTTGACTTTGATTTGTTTCCGCTCTTTAGGCGCTAATTTGAAATTACCGATTGGCGCTACATATTTACGCAGGCCGTGGTTTGGGGCAGAATCTTTCTCATTGAACAATATGCTTGGCTTGCCCGATTCGTCATTACTCGCGGTAAAATCGTTAGTAATACCGCGTAACTCAGCCACACTGTTAGTGACGTTCTCTACATAAATATCTACTATCTTGCTCGTGCCAGGTTCGATCTGTAAATCCTGCCTGACGGGTGATATCCGCAAACCGTTGGCAGTATTTGTACTCCCAGATTGCCCGGGCTGTTGTGCGTGTGCGTGACCACCAAAAGATACCGCAGCAAAAGCTGCCAGCAATACAGTAGCGCATACATATAAGCGTCTTCCCATAACGTCTCCCATAACAAATTTGTTCCTTTTTAAATACTTAGGCCTATAATATCACAAAGCATTAGGAATTTAATTTAGAAGTTACTAAAAGTTACCAAGGGCAACATACGTGTATGTACCGGAGTAGATGCCCGGCGGCTGAGTCCGGCTGATATTTACCAGATACGTTACAGTGTATTTGCGGTAATCTTCGACTGTATTCTTACTGGCTATAACATCACCGGGACGAAAAGTATACCGGTTCGGCATGTTATAGTCTGCTTCCGGCTGCCCGCTGCCAGGACCGGAGGGGTCAGCGCCTGCCGTCGGATTGCCGTTGGCCCGAAGGTTGATGCCGAACTGGTTATTGCCTGGAGCGCTAAAAGTCGGCGAGGCAAGCGCCTGGATGGCGTTGTTGCCTGAGGTAAGTGTATTGCCATTGACCCGGATGGTATAGCCATTTCCAGCATTCGTCCCGATTACCATCTGCATTTGTCCTTTTGCGGCATCTGTGTGGCTAAAGTCGCCAAGCGCCACGTAACTACCGCTTGCACCGCTACAGCTGACGCCCAGGATGCTGGTCCCAATGCAAAACTCCAGGCGCGGCGGCACTTCGGTGGTTACCCCAAAAGTATCATTAAGGGAGTAGGCGATGCCGCCGCTGTCCAGAATTACTCCGCTAGCATCGTCTTCGGCGTAGGTTACGTAGCGGGCGTACTGCGATCCGGCAGCTCCGGCGCTTTGCACATTAGTCAACGTGTAGCTAGTAGGTATGTTGGCGGATGGAGCAGGCGTACGGGACATGACTAGTATATTAGAGGTGGTCGAAGAATGTACAGTAAATCCTGTTTCGCCGCTCTGGGCAGCCAGCGCCGCGGCTAACACATTAAAGCCGGCCGGCGGTACGCAGACATCGCCTATAAGAGGAGAATTGGAACAAAATTCAACCTTTATAGACCCCAGGAGCGGTTGAGCCGGTGCCGTGAAGGCTACCTGGTAGGTGGCTTGCGCGCCCGGCAGACTGGTGCTTAGCCGCAGGCTGCGGTTATCAACGATAGCAGACTGGACGCTTGCGGGCAGCAGAAGTACCGCAGTCAATACTGTCAGGAATGAGGCCGCTATAAATGCCCCGAGAAACTTGTTTGAAATCGTTTTAACTGCTGTATAGCTCATCCATTTGATATCCTATAGCATTACTAATGCTAGAACGTTCCAGTCGCGATAAATGTGAACGAGTTGACATAGATACCAGCGGCCTGGGTCGGACTGGTGTTGCCAATAAAGGCGACAGTGCCGGTGCTACTATTGCCAGCTGTTTTGGTAGCCAACTCACTACCAAATGTCGATGTTGATCCGGTCGTTGCGTTCGTATCGAAAGCGAATTGTGCCGTACCCGCACCACCTGTCGTCCCTGAGTCAGCGGTCTGCGTAGTGGTAGAGCATGCACCAGAGCCGCCTGCCTAAGGCGCTGAAGCTGTCAAGCCTGAACCTGCCGACTGATGCGTGCAAAGCCCAAACTGGCTGGTTCCAGTTACGGGAGTCGTAGCCGTTGCGCCGATAGAAGCTATAGTGTTTCCGCCCGATGTCGGCAGACCGGCCTTGAAACGGATAACGGCATTTGACCCGGCATTGGTAGCAATATTATATCTAGTCTTCTTAGCTACGAATGGGCCTGCCGTACTAAGCACGCCATTTGTATCACCAAGAATTGCGGCCGTGCCGCCATTGGTGCATGCAACAGCTGGATCCGCATTAGTGTCGGTATAGACGCAGAAACTCAACGTTTCCTGTACCTTTGATGTCACTGTAACCTGTGCAGCCGTACTCAGCGCCACACCACCCGAGTCAATACCGTTAGCGAACGTGGCAGCCCGTGTCGTACCGGAAGCAGTATATTGGGAATCCATGTTTGCGGCCGTATTAAATGTATATATCCGAGCGTAGAACGACGTATTCACGTTTGAGGGGTTTGTAGCCGTAGTGATAGTAAAGTCAACCGGAGTAGCAGTTGAAAGGCTCTGTGGGGTAGCGTGTGACAACTTTACTACCTGTGTCTGGCCGGCAGCCGCGCCACCCTGCAGGCCCGCTACTGTCCAACCTGTTCCCATACCGCTGTTCACTGTCACGGCAGGCGTACCTGTCATCGTAAATCCCGCTGGCAAGGTGCAGCTCGTATCGCCAATAATTGGGGTATTGGCGCAAAAGTCAACGACGATGCCGCCAACGGTCGTACTTGTGCCGGGATTAAACACAACATTGTACGATACGCTAGTCGCGCTAGCAGTGGAGTTAGACATTACAATCCTGCGGCTCGTTACTGGAGCAGCTGTAACATGGCCGGCAAGTGTCGGCAGTATTACAGCCGCACCGATGCCGATTGTAGCCGCGCCGAAGCCAATCCGGCTCAACGCTTTTGCGTAATTAAGGGAATTTGTCCTCATATGGCGATTCTTTCGTTTTTTGTTTTTACTATTAGACTCATGTTAAAGATACCATGCAATACATATTTGTGACAACGCTTTACTAATATTTTTCGTTGTAATTTTTTTCCTACACCTTACAACAGTT
>JBGTNV010000165.1:0-5276 GCA_041742875.1 Saccharimonadales bacterium (SeqCode)
CTCCCTAATGCGTGCACCAGAGTTTTATAGCGTACTAAATGAAAATAGTAAGCTGTTGCATGACCGTGGCTTTAAAAAAAAGTCAAACAATACATACACCACAGACAATCACGTTCAGCTTAAATTCATACTAGATAAATGGGGATGGTGTGATGAGGATGGTTGGGGATTCATAGTGCGCCTTACTGACGTGCAGGGCGTGAAAAAGTACGATCTTCCGCATAGTACCAAGGACATATTGCCAAGTCAACTGATAGAAAACGGCTTTATAACTGAAAGGGAGCTGAGAGATTTGTATGGCTCGTATCAAAAATCACGCCCAAAACTATACGAGCGTATCGATAATGGTTGGTACGGTTTCTACGATGAGCCACATCTTCGTCAAGTGTTGCATGAGCTATTGCCCTTGATTGCTGAGTTGGCGTCTCGCTGGGCAGCTAGCCGTAACGAAGCAAGACAGCAACCGGCATACTATGAGCACCACAGACCAACTGAAGCAGAAAAAAAGAACATAGAGCGAGAATTAGAAGAAATTGCTAAAAATCTGGGTTTTAGAATTGAAAAGAAATAACCATGGGCTGTTAAGAAGTGTTCGCTAAAGTTGGAGGTTGACAGGTAGGTTAGCTGGTAGGAAATAACCGGAGACATTTAGAATGAGTAAAAAAGCGACAATCCGATAACCGCAGCGTCGTCGGTCGGTAGGGTATAATCATTAGCAAGATGAATAACAATTTGGACAGTAAAGTGGATAAAAAGCGCCTCCATCGTCGTTGGGCGCGCCTCCGGAAGCTTAAGCCTTGGTATTTTTTGTTAGTCGCGCTCATCAGCGGTCTCGTCTGCCTGGCGGCGCTCCGGGCCAATAACTTGCGGATGATTTCTCTGCGCGAAGCCGTGTATGCCGCCGACAAAAACAACGGCGATACCGAAAAAGCCTTGCGTGATCTGCGTGAGCATGTCTATAGCCACATGAATACCAGTTTATCGAGCGGTGAAAACGCCGTGCACCCGCCCGTACAGCTCAAATACACCTACGAGCGTCTGGTACAGGCCCAGCAAGCCAGTGCCGGTACCAGCAACTCGGTTATTTACACAGAAGCCCAGCAGCACTGCGAGCGTACCATACCGCAGGGGGTGTCCGGCGGCGTCCGGCTTGGCTGTATCCAGGCCTACGTCAAACAACGCAGCCCGGAGACCGCGCAGTCGGTGCCGAAGAACCTGTATCAGTTCGACTTTGTGTCGCCGGCTTGGTCACCCGATTTGGCTGGTTGGAGCCTGGTGGCGGCCGTAGCGGCGCTGGCCTTGGCTCTGAAATTGTGGCTGTACCAAAATGTCCTGCGCTATTTGCTGCGCAAATAACAACCGGCAGCAGCGAAGTATGATACCATAATCACCGCATGCGCAAATTACCATTCGAATTTACTGCCAATATAGGAAAAGTTACCGTTCGAGATACAGATCATTTCCCCCGGGAAATATTCGATATCGCCGAGCAGGTAAAAATCCTGGATATGTCGACGGTCAGCCTCGCTTCGCTGCCAAAAGATATGGGCCGGCTTTCAAATCTGCAAATTGCCTTCTTCTCCAACAATAAGCAGATGGAAGAAGTTCCGGAAGTACTGGCCGCATGCGAAAAGCTTGAGACGATAGGGATGCGCTCCTGCAATATTAGTAAGTTTCCTGAACACTCCCTGCCTGTCAGTTTGCGGGCGCTCATTCTTACGGATAATCGGATTACGCAAATTCCCGCTTCGATAGGAGAATGCGCGAACCTGCAAAAAATAATGATGGCCGGCAACCGTTTGCAAGCGCTGCCGCAAGAGTTGCTTCATTGCCAAAATCTGGAAATTGCGCGCTTTTCCGTAAACGGGCTGACCTCGTCGCCGGATTGGCTGTTCCAATTGCCCCGTCTTGCCTGGTACGGTGACTCCGGCAATCCATTTAGTGTGCCCCTGGACCGCTCACAGATTAAAGAAATGGAGTGGAACAACGTAACTCTTGGCGGGGAGCTCGGCAGGAGTATCAATAACATCGTGTATCACGGCCGCTTAAAAGAGGGCCAGGAAGTGGCCGTAAAAGTGTATGGCCACGCTCTCGTAACAGACGGGCTGCCCGCTGATGATGTGAACGCCTGCCTGCGCGTCGGAGAGCACCCGAACGTAGTCGGCGGCATCGGCAGGCTGGTTAATGTTAATGCCCCTGAAGGTCAACAAGCGCCCGAGGCTCTGGTTATGCCGCTCATTGCTGCGGACTACAAAAACCTCGGAAGACCGCCGAGCCTTTCAACAGTCTGCAGAGACGTTTATCCCGTAGGACAATCACTCACTTTGTCATATGTGCACCAAGCGGCTAAGACCGTAGCCATGGGTATGCGCCATCTGCACAGCTTAGGCGTCATGCACGGCGACCTCTACGCGCACAATATTCTATCCAATGTTGCCGGAGAAAGTTGCGTCGGTGACTTTGGTGCCGCTTCGCTTTACCGGCCCGGCTCTGCAGCCGGCGTACTGCGCGAGCGAATAGATGTCCGGGCCTTCGGCATCCTCCTGGATGAACTAATTTCCCGCTGTGCACCGTTATCCGAAGAAGAAGCCGCTATCGTAAAGTTACGGCAGCTCAAGACAGCCTGCCTTAATGAGTACACCGATCAGCGCCCGACTTTTGCCGGAATTTGCGATCTCCTTACCGCTTAGAGAATGCCAAGAAAACCGCCTGTAGGTTTATAGAGCCGGACACCAAAACCCGCGGTACAAATGGGTGTAACCGCGGGCATTGAGTTTTGCGCCTGTTTAGTCGCTGCTGTCGCTGCTAGAGGAGGTAGCTGCTAGCAACCGCTGTTTGTCTAGGGGGCCAGCTGTCTGTTGGCGGGGTTATTCTGGGCCGGTGCCGGTGTAGCGGGAGCAGGTGCGGGGGCGTTGTTCGCGTTTGCGGCCGGTGCCGGCGTGCCGGAAGCCGGTGTTTGCGTATTAGCCGGTTGCTGCTGAGTCTGGCTGTTTTCCTTGTTACACTTCTGGCCGTCCGGGTTTTGCTTGTGGAATTCGGCTACTTTTTGCGCTACCTGGCTGTCGGATTTCAAGTTTTCCCAGAAGAAGACTTCCCGGCGGTTGATCATCATGGAGTCTTCAGGTCCGTGCAGTTCACAGCCCAGTTTGATCAGATTGTAAGCACTGGTGCTTTGGGCGTTGGCCTGCTGGTTCTGGATGTAGAACACATTGGTTAGGCGGATAAATTGAGGCGTTAGTTCCTGGATGTTTCCAAAGTATACCTGGCCGCCGTTGGTACCGTTGACATTAATGAATACAGCCTGGAGCTGTTTGTGGTTCACATACGTACTTTCCCGGTAGGAGCCTTTGCCGAATGCCAGGAAGATCAATGCGGCGACGGCTAAAATAGTTCCCGCAAACAGTAGTATCAGGAAACCGATACGGACGAATGTGCCGTGGTTGTGACCGTTCGAAGGGTTACCTCCTGACTGAAGCGGAGCTTTAGACGCCGGCGGATTCGGTGCTGCCGCGGAGTCAGCAGATCCACTGGCGTTCGATGTTACATTGTTGGTGCGAGCCTGCCCGCCACGATTTATAAAATCCATGCCAATCACCCTCTTTGGTTACGCTTGTATGATCCTAGTCTAATGCATAAGCAGCATCACGGCAACACCAAATCGCCATTCTTTCGCCATTCTACCGCCAATCCTTCGCCATCCCGCCATTCGCCTGCCTATACCCAGTCATACTCAGAACCGCCCGACCAAAGCAGCGGTCTGATGAGTGCTGAGCGTAATGCCTGCATCCAACCCCCCATTTAGACGTGAATGAGCACATAAGCCGGAGTAACATAGTTGACAAACAAAAACTCATCAGGGTATGTTAGGGGTACCAACTAAACCATAAGAGAGGGGATTTGTATCAATGGCATACAGTCACACTAATTCTAAGGGTGTTACATACTACCTGAACTCCAAAAAAGTAACGCTCCGGGGCGGTAAAGAGCAGACGATCTTTTATTTCAGTAAAGATGAGCGCCCGGAAGCAGTCAAAGAACTGCCGGCTGGCATGGAAGTCAACGAAAACCCGCGCAACGGTTTCCTGACCGTCAAGCGCATCAGATAGCAGGCATTTGCCGATACGGCAGAGTAGGCGTCCTGGGGATTACCGTCCAGGGCGCCTATTTGGTGTCCATTTGCCGTATTCACGAACGGGACTTACGCACGGGCACATTTTGGTCGCTATCCCGCGCTGTTCCTCCAGCGTACAATAGTCCGATAGAGACGCACGCTTTCGTCTGCTGTCCGGCTATAATCCCAAACTGCGCTCATATGCGTAAGTCCCGGTAACTTATCTGATAAAATGAGGCTATGGCAGAACTAACAGAAGCAGAACTAACAGAAAAATTACAAGATGCCCACGCAAAGGTCGTATTCGGCGGCACGTACAAGCACTACAAACACCGTACCCAAACCTACAAGGTACAAGGTTTCGCTATCATCGAAGCCAGCGGCACTGTCGGCGTGCTCTACCAGGCGCAATACGGTGAACGCCTGACATTCGTCCGACCGCTGGGCAGCTGGCTGGCCGAGGTAACGGTCGATGGCAAAAAGGTTCCCCGCTTCAAGGAATCGTCGCCGCCTCCCCTCCCTCCGAAAAGCCTGCCAAAGCAATAGGGCTACAGGCTTTTAAGCTGGTTTTCTAGATAGTCGGGTGTCAGCGGGCCGGCCGAAGTGTCGCCAACCAGGCGCTTGTACATCAGTTCGGCGCTGATCAGGCAGACGGGCATGCCGATGCCGGGATTGGTGCCGGCGCCGACGTAGTAGAGGTTTTTGACCTTTTTATTAATGTTGCCGGGTCGGAAGGCGGCGGTCTGGCGCAGGGTATGGGCTAGGCCGAGGGCCGAGCCTCGGTAACTGTTGTAGCGCCCGGCGAAATCTTTGACGCTGAAGAAGCGCTTGTAGACAATGTTTTGGCGCAAGCCCGGTATGCGGAACTCGGTTTCTATGGTTTCCAATATGCGGTCGCCATACGCCTCCAGCTGCATGTCATCGTAGTCCAGCCCCGGTGCAACCGGTACGAGCACGAAGAGGTTTTCGTGGCCGGGCGGCGCGGCGGCTGGATCGGTCTTGCCGGGGTTGCAGACGTATAGCGATGGGTCGCGTGGCCATCGCAGTTTTTTCCCTCCAAGATTTTTTAAGTTCTGCCGGCCGGATATTTCGGCGAAGTTTTTACGCCAATCATTGCTAAAGAGCAGGTTATGGTGTGCCAGAGATGGGATTTCACCCTTTATGC
>JBGTNV010000166.1:0-7084 GCA_041742875.1 Saccharimonadales bacterium (SeqCode)
GACGCCTTCGGCGACCCCAACAAAGAGGGCAGGGTGCTGACAGCTGAATTCGAGCAATTCTATGTTGTTACCGTCTACACCCCGAATGCTAAAGACGACCTCGGCCGGTTGGAATTGCGCCACAAACACTGGGACCCGGCGTTTTTGGCCTACTGCAAACAATTAGAAACAAAGAAGCCGGTGGTTTTCTGCGGCGACCTGAACGTCGCCCACACCGAAGACGACCTGGCAAACCCCAAACCGAACCGCGGCAAAAAAGGCTTCACAGCAGAAGAACGTGCCGGCTTCCAGGCATTCATCGACGCCGGCTTCGTCGACACGTTGCGTATGTTCAAGCAGGGTAACGGCTACTACACCTGGTGGTCGCACTTCGCCAACTCCCGCTCCCGCAACGTCGGCTGGCGTATCGATTATTTTATGGTCAGCCAGAGCCTGAAAGGTAAAGTCAGCTCAGCCGGCATACATCCCCAAACCATGGGCTCCGACCACTGTCCAATATCTGTTACACTTGACGTATGAACGTACGCAAAGATCCTGAAGACCCTGAGGGTTCCGAAGATTCCCAAGACCCAGAAGACGTACTGCAGAAAATGCAAAAGCGCATCATAGCCTTCAACGACCAACGCAACTGGAGCCAGTTTCATACGCCGAAAGACCTGGCGCTATCACTCGTCCTGGAATCTGCCGAAGTCCTGGAACACTTCCAGTGGAAAAACGAGCGGGAAGTACGCGAGCACCTTACCAGGCACAAACAGGACGTAGCAGCGGAGCTGAGCGATTCGCTCTATTGGATTCTGCTGATGGCGCACTATTTCGACATCGACCTGGAGGCAACCTTCGAGGCAAAAATGAAGCAGAACGAAGCCAAATATCCGGTCGAAAAGGCCAAGGGCTCGCATAAAAAGTATACGGAGCTGTAGGGACTATGGTAAATAAGCAGGGCAAACAAAGCGACAAATCGTTCGAGGACATCAGCCGGCGTATCCGAAAACACTTGGAAGAGCGCGATTGGCAGGATAACCCGCCGCGCGGCCTGGCAACATCGATCCTGCTGGAAGCGTCTGAACTTCTGGAACACTACCAATGGCACGACCAACCCGTCGGCGACAAAGCAGAGCTCGCCGAAGAACTGGCCGATATCTTTATCTACGCTTTCCAGTTTGCACAAGCCTACGACATTGACATTCCGCAGGCGATTGAAGCCAAGCTGGAGAAAGCGGCCAAAAAATACCCGGCAGAATCATTTAAGAACAAAACGCCGGAAGAGCGCAAAAAGAACTGGCTGGAGTCGAAACTGAATCATCGAAAAGAGGGACTGTAATAATTACGTTATAATCGGAATATGCGTGACTATTGGCAAAGACAAGCGTCCGGAACGGGTACGCCGCTATTTCCGGATATGCTATGGAGCCGGCCGGAGAACAAACAGTTTGCCGGCAAATTATTGATTGTCGGCGGCAATGCGCACGGCTTTGCGGCGCCGGCCGAAGCCTATGCGGCCGCTGAACAGGCCGGCATCGGCACCGCACGTGTACTGTTGCCGGACTCGCTGCGGCAGGTACTTCAATCTTCTCACCCTAAATATGGCACGATATTTGAAACCGGCGAGTTCGCGCCGAGCACGCCAAGCGGCAGCTTCTCGCAGAAAGCTCTGGCAGAACTGTTATCACTAGCCGGTTGGGCCGACGGCGTGCTACTGGACGGCGACATGGGCCGCAACAGCGAAACAGCGATTATGCTGGAAAAATTTACCGCCAAGCACGCCGGCCAGTTGACACTCAGTAACGAATCGGCCGATTATTTCCTCTCGATGCCGCAGACCGTCCTAGCCCGGCCCGATACATTGCTGGCACTCAATTTCAGCCAGACCCAAAAACTATTCATCAGCGCCCGCTTCCCGCAGGCCCTAACCTCAAATATGGGACTGGCTCCGCTGGCCGAAGCGCTACACACCTTTACGACGCAGCACACGGCATTCTTGATTTTAGAATATGAGGCGACTGTTTTTGTGGCCGCAAAAGGCCGGATCAGCAGCACGAAACCGGAAAATGTAAATGAGAGGCGAAGCCGCTCTCCGGGCAGGATCGCCGCCGGAGCCGCCGTTTGGTGGCTGCAAAACCCCGGCAAACCGTTCGAGGCCCTCACAACCAGCTTAACATTGCCCTGAAACAAACACCTCCTATTTGCTAACTCGTAACCAACACCCTGACAGCCTGCGCAAGTCCAGGGCTCGAAGCCGCAATTATTGCCGGGTAACCTTCGTTAATACCGCAGTAGTCGCCATACTCGACTTACTCAAAATCCCCCAAACTCCCATCCAGCCGATAGGCTGGATTCTTCCAAAGCTGCTTCTGGTATTCCCGTAGTGGGATATGCTTAACCTCATACATGGTTGTCTGCATGTGCTGTGCTAATTCATGAAGCTGATGCCATACGACAAAGGCAATACAGATATGGTTTCGTTGCTTCCGTCCTTTTCGGGCTTGGCATTTGGCTACACCGGTGAGCTGTTTTACTTCCCTATGAAACTGCTCGATCTTCCAACGAAAACCACCAATCTTTTTGGCGTCGACCGTTGTCTCGAGGCCTACCTGGTTGGTAACCAAGTATTCCACCCGGTGTTTAGCCGTGACAAGGAATAGTTTCATAAGTCTCTCTGATCTGCCTCCGGCGCTTCGCACGCATGTGGCTGAAGTTGCCATACCGGTATATCAGGAAATGACAGGCTTGAGAGTATAATCATAACCATGTCCGATACGAGTAAATGTCAGTTCTGTCTTGCCAACAACCTTTTGAAAGGTCAGATTCTCTATCAGGATAGCTTGCTTTATTTTGTTGCTCCTGATGTTGCCGGCATTCAGTATAGTGGAGGCATGATTGTTACTATACGTCATATCGAGACACCCTTTGATATGAACGAGGACGAGTGGATGCAGATTCATGCACTGCTACCAAAATTCAAAGCATTTGTGGACAAGAGCAAACCCCATGGGTACAACTTGGGATGGAACATCAAGCAGGTGGCAGGTCAGAATATTGATCATGCACATCTGCATTTCTTCGGCAGGTTTGAGGATGAGCCGCTGGCTGGAAAAGGCATACGGTACGCATTCAAACAGCCCTCAAATAAGCGCCCCTGAATTCGTAGTACAGAAAATATTAGGCAGTAATCGGCCGGGCTTGCAAGATGTAAGGTTTGCCCTGTACGATGACCCACTCTACATCCACTGGGATTCCGTACTCGTCTTCTATTTTCTCGATAAGTGGCATGAGTGTTTCAGCAATGCATTCAAGTGTCTCCGAGGATAGCTATCTCAAATATTCCCCCTGGAAAAACACTGGGCGACCGTTTTGGCCGCCTTGCAAAATTCGTCCGGAAACCCGAAAGCTTGGTTCTGGTGGGCGGGGAGGGAATCGAACCCTCATAGTGTTGCCACTACTGGATTTTGAGTCCAGCGCGTCTACCAATTCCGCCACCCGCCCGGGTGAATAAGTATAAAGATAAGTATATGGATATGCGGTATCGATAGGTTGACCCGCGTGCATTTTAGTTTTTGACTCCGAGGACTGTCTGAGCGGAGGCTTACCGGAGCGAGTTCCGCAGGAGTTGGAAACTAAAGTGCGTATGGGTCAGATCGATAGGACTTCCGCATGTCATTGTACTATAATGTAACAGGGAGCGCGAGCCTGATGCCGTGCTCTATTTTTAACACAAGTTCCACAATGGCCACAAATCCACTTTTTACCGACAGCAACCCCACCTCGTCAGCTCCGGCTGTGCCCGGCAATCCGACACCGCATGATGGTGAGCCGGCACATGTGCCGGCTCACGCGCCGCCGTCTCATCATGCAAAAACTACCCATCCGGCCAGCCACGCTGCCGCCCATCCTTCACCGCACCAGCCAAACGCCCGTCACCCGCAGCACCACGCCGCGGCAGACCGGCATAACTCACAGCAAAACTCACACCAAAACTACAAGTCCGACCCGCCAGAAGCCGCCCCGAAAACAACACCCTCAAACAACGAGGCATCTACCAATGCCGCCATCGACTTGATACGAGCCAAGCTCAACCGCCTCTACGCCGATGAGCCCGACGCCCAAGCGGAAGCCGCAGAGGCAGCGTCTCTTTCCAACAGCCCGCACCGTTCCAGACACCAACAATTCATGTACGACCTGAGCACGAGCGGCAAAAGCCTGGCCCAGGTCCAGACCGAATGGCACTATTACTACTCTACGCTGCCGGATGATGAAAAACATGCCGTCTGGCAGGAATTTTACTCGCATAGCAACCGGACCGGCGGCCAGCCGGCGAATAGCTCCGGCCTTACCGACAGCCAGGAGAACCCGCCAGACAAACAAACATCCGGACAGTCCGCATCAGCGCACACCGCCCGCCAGCTCCCGCCCGCACAGCACCACCCATCTCCCGTACCCGCAGGCATATATCCAGTACCGGCCGCGGAGCATATGCCTGCTAGTGGCTACCGCCAACCGGCAACGTCTAGCGCTGAACCGCCAGCCAACACAATGGCAGCAGGCGACCTGCAACCAACAGCTAACGCCGAAACCGCCCCGTCATTCGATGACAGCCGCGAACCGGCTGCCATCAAACAACAGCTTCGCGAATCGGTCGCACAGCGCACCAAGCTCAAACCGCGCCACCATATCCAATCCCTATTGTTCGGCCTCGGTTGCGGCGGCTTGGCGCTGTTAGTGGTATTGTTCAGCTTCTTCAACGAAGTAGTCATCGCACCTTTTATCCAGCCCAGCCGGACTGTCAGTGCCACTCCCATCATTATTGGCGCGGACGGCATCGCTCCGACAGACAAAGCCGAAGTCATCATCCCCAAGATCAACGTCCAGATACCCCTCGATTTTAGCGCCAAAACCATACGGGAGGACGACATCCAAAAAGGCCTGGAGAACGGCGTAGCCCACTATCCTACCACTCCTCTGCCGGGCCAACAGGGCAACACGGCATTTTTCGGCCATTCAAGCAACAATATCTTCAATCCCGGCAAATACAAATTCGCCTTCGTATTGCTCCGCGAAATGGTACCAGGCGACACCTTCTACCTCACCCGGAACGGCGTCGCCTATGCCTATCAGGTTTTTGACAAAAAGGTCATCGACCCGTCCGAAGTCGGCATCCTCGCGCCCATACCCGGCAAAACCGCTACCGCCACGCTCATCACCTGCGACCCGCCCGGCACTACCCTCAAGCGCTTGGCAATAATCGGCGAACAGGTCAGCCCCAATCCTACCGCCAATACCGCAGATACACCCCCGCCGGCAACCGCCAATACGGACGACCAAAGCCTGCCCGGCAACCCTCCGTCGCTTTGGCATCGGATGACAAGCTGGCTCTGAACCTGAAAGAAGTGCCTTCCGCCGTCCGCGACTATTGATCAGCCGCCGTCCGAAGCGGCGTAGCTGACAGCATGTGCGCCTGCGGGTTGCCGGTCGCAGCTGACCCCTCGGTTGACGGTTTGGCAATCGTATACAGTGCGCCGTAGCCGGTATCAAAATAAGCTTCGTGAGCAGGCGTCTGACCGCCCAGCTCCCGGAGATTAGTGCCGTCGTAGTCAAAAATTATCTGCTTGCCGCCCGACACGTACTGCAGATGGTGCCCGTCCATCCAGGTAGCATGGATTTGCGGCGCATCCATCGGCTTATCCAGCTTGTAGGTATGCGACCGGTCGTATTCGGCATCGTAGACCGCAAATTCAGTACCGTTTTGGGTCATTATCAATTGGCTGTTGGCGGAAAATGCCACGAGAGACGGATTAGCTGTCTTTAGTATAGCGACCGGTACGGCAGCACGACTGGAATCAAGTTGCAATGCATCGACTGGATTTTTATAGATAAACACCCGGTTCTCAGCCGGTGAGCTGGCAGCAACAAACCAATCACCATCATAACGTGACAGGCCCAGTAGATATTTCTGACCGGCAGCTAAAGTCCGAATGTTGGAAGCCTTCTTGTTCTGGTAAATTTTTAGCTGGATTTTGTCGGTCTGCGGAACGAGCGGAGAAGTATAAAGCACAACGTCACTACCGTAGGTTTTGTACGCAAGTACGCCGTTGATTAGCGGTACGGCTTGCGGATTAGCCAAACTGCCGGTCGATAGCGTCTTGGCATCGGTATCATGGATAAAGTAATGGTCGTATTTCTTGTCCTGTAGCGTAATCCGCAAATTCGGCGTCAGCTGGAGCGCGCTCGTCAGGTTAACCGATTCGGCCGGGGTTTCGCGGTTGAAAAGAATATATTCTGACGGCATACTGGATGCTCCCGGCCCGCTTGCCGGGCCTGCTTCAAAGGTTCCGCTTGCCGGGCCTGCTTCAGTAGTTCCGCCGGTCCGGCCTGCTTCAGTTGCTCCGCTAACCGGACCCGATCCATTTGCGCCGGCCGCGGAATGGCGAAGCAAAACATGCGTATTGTTATTGGACCAGTCCACTACTTCCAGCAATCCCGGCCCGTCCGTAGCAGCCAAGGTAAAGAGGGCGGGCGGTATGCTGATTTGTTTTTTCTTTTCTTGTATTTTTTTCGGATCTTTCAAGTCGTACTCGTCGAACACGCCATTCCGGCCCGGCAGCTGGACGAGCAGCCACCGGCGATCCGGACTCTGGGTGGAAAATGCCGGCTCGGTTTCATAGCTTCCGGCAGTGACAGGTGACAGTTTTTCGGGAACAAGGAACGGGTAAGTAAAATGTTCGACACTGCCGCCCTCTACCGTAAGGGCGCGTTGCCAGTCATGGTAGCCGCCGCGGCTGAGGCGGACCGTGTAGGAACCGGCTTCCAGGACTAACCGGGCATTGGTACTGTCGATTTGTTTTCCGTTTACACTTATGGCCGCCGAACCCGGGGTTGAAGACATGAACACCAGGCCGTTTTGAATTACTTTGCCTTGCTTCACCCCAAAGCCGTGCGCCTGGTATAACAGCACGACCGTCGCCAGGAACACGGCGATAGCCAATAACACGTACCCTACCAATAAACGGATCTGGTGGGCGCGCAGTTTCTGGGGGTCTAAAAAATCCATGTACTAGAATCCATGTACTCAATATACTATCCTTATAGC
>JBGTNV010000167.1:0-2385 GCA_041742875.1 Saccharimonadales bacterium (SeqCode)
ATTGCAATTAGCCGCCGACGTTGCCCGCGAAGTCGTGCATTATGATCCGGAGAGGGCGGTACAGGGTTTGGAGTCGAGGAATTTTTAGGATATTAACAATGAACCCATTCCATACCTCCTCCCCGTTACAAGCTATCCTGGCGGCACCAGCTACCAGTTTAACTAGTCAGCATACCTACAGGTATGCTTCCTCCCAAGAATTGATACCTGGCACTCACCAGGATAGCTTTCACTATCGGGAGGAGATATGAAATGGGTTCAATGAAGATACAACTTATTACATTGTTTCCGGAAATGTTTACTGGTGTGCTGGGCAACAGTATGCTCTGGAAGGCGGCTGAACGCGGGATCGTGCAATACGAAACGGTTGATTTGCGGCAATTCGGGTTAGGCACGCGCCGGACAGTAGACGATACGCCGTACGGCGGCGGCGACGGCATGCTGCTGAAGCCGGAACCCCTAGTGGCGGCAATTGAGTATGCGCAGTCAAAGGCTGAGTCCCACCCGAAAGTACTGTTGCCGACGCCCCGCGGCAAAACATATAAACAATCGGATGCCAAGCGGCTGGCCGCGGCGAATGAGGATTTAATCATTATTTGCCCGCGTTATGAAGGCTATGACGAACGGGTAACCGCCTACGTTGACGAGCAATTTTGTATAGGCAATTACGTACTGACTGGTGGTGAGCTGCCAGCCATGGTTATTGTCGATTCAGTAGTGCGGCTGCTGCCCGGTGTGTTGGGTGGCGAGAACTCGGCTGATATCGAATCGTTCCAGCAAGATGATACAAACGTAGAGTTTCCACAGTATACCCGTCCCGAGGAATTCCGTGGTTATAAAGTTCCAGACGTGCTGCTGAATGGCCATCACGCTGAAATTACTGCCTGGCGTGCCCGGCAAAGCCGCAGTGCCGGTTAGCGACTAGCGCCGCGGGTAATTATCGTTATCAGGTTGTTACGGACTGCGCGCCGGTAGGCGTATACTAAAGACTGTAAACATAGGAGCACGAACATGAAACTATTCAGCATCAAGCCGGTCCATGCGCACTGTGATTTACCTTGCGGCGTGTACGATCCGGCGCAGGCGCGGATCGAGGCCGAAAGTGTGTTAAAAATCCAGGAGAAGTTCGAAGGGTTAGGCGAGACGGATCGGACACGGGCTATTATTATCAAGGAGCAGCGGGCCGATTTGGTGAAGCAGCATATCTGGGTATTATGGTCTGATTATTTCAAGCCGGAGCATCTGGCCGGGAATCCCAAGCTGCATGACCTGGTATGGCGGACGACCAAGCAGGCGAGTGCCTGTAAGCGGTCGGTTGATCCGGCTGAGGGTAAAAAACTGCTGGAGCTGATTGATGAAGTTGCCAAAGTCTTTGCCGCTACCAAACAAGCTGCGTAGCAGCTTGGGCAAGCGCAGGCCGATACTGGTGCGACGGGTTTCCGGCGTCAGCATGGAACCGTATGTCGGGCCGGGGGCGGTTGTAATTGCGCGCGGCGTATTCCTGCGGCTCAAGAAGTACGATGTGGTAGTGGTGCGGCATGGTAATATTGAAAAAATCAAGCGTATCTTGCACATCGAGGGCGGCAAAGTATTCCTTATTGGTGATAATCCGAAACGGAGTACGGATAGCCGGCACTTTGGATGGATACCGGCTGCCTGGGTCATAGGCAAAGTTATCTGGCCCCACTGAGGCAGGACGTACGCACATGAGTGCATTTTGGGCGCTATCCTGCGCTGCTCCTCCAGCGTACTTCCAGTACGCTTCTGTCCGCTGCTCGGACATCATCCCAAACTGCACTCATGTGCGCACGTCCTGGGTTTTTCTGGCAGGAAATCGGCTCTTAGAGCAGTTCAAATAGCCGGTTATTGTTGTGGTTGGGAAAGTCTTATTATTGGATGAGCAAGGTGTTGATGTCCAGGACGCCCAGCTTTGGGGTGCGGACGATTTTTTCTTTGTGCAGATCCTTCATTACCATGGTGGTGGATTCACGGGTAACGCCGATCATATCTGCCAGCAGTTGGTGGCTTATCGGGAAACGGACGCGCTTCCAGCCGCCTTTTTGATCGTCGGCGTGTTGCCGGGTCAGATAGCCGAGTGTGGCGATAAGTTTGTCGCGGGTAGAAGTTTTTTCCAGGCTGCTCATGCGACGCAATATTTCCGAGACTTCGCCGGCGAACCAGCGGATACAGTAGACGGCCAGTTCGGGGTCGGACACCAACCGGGCTTCAAAATCCGCCCGCGACATTACGTATAATTCGGAGTCGCAGACCGTTGTGTAGAAGGTATTTGTAATTCCCGGCGCACCGAAAAGGAAGATCGTCGGAAATATCCCGGGAGCTTTGACGATATGCAGAATTTTTTCATTGCCGTCCTCGTCGATATCG
>JBGTNV010000168.1:0-2695 GCA_041742875.1 Saccharimonadales bacterium (SeqCode)
GATCCGCCGTCGCGATTAAAGAATCCGGCCCGCTTCAGATAAAAAAGTTCCGGGTCGGCAGTCGTGAAACTGTGCTCGAATGTCGCACGCTGGTTACGCCCATTGCCGTTATTATTATATAAGGCGGCCGCATCAGTAATACGGACACGGTAACGTGTGTTGTAGTCGAGCCGCTGTTTGAAGGTAATGACGATAGTGTTATTGCTATTTGTAACACCGAACGCGGCTGCCGGTTCGACCGATACCTGTGAGGCCTGTAGCTTGGCAAGCGGTTGGTTGGCGCGCAAAAACAGCCGCTGGTTTAGCTGTGTCGTGACCAGGCGGGTATCTACTTCTGCCTGGCGCAACCGCGGCCCGCTCCACGCAGTCAGGACGAATAGTATGGCGGCCGCTGCAACGAGAACCGCGGCCAGTTTGTAGAATAATCGCCGGAATTGAACGTCAGAGACATTACTTGATTTGGTGGTCACTTGGTAGTCCTAGTAGTCATAAACGTTCTCCGGTTGACTGGTTTTTTGCAACTTATCGGGTTGCACGGCTATCGGGTCAGGATTGAGCACGCTCGGGTTAGACACGAATGCACCGGTTACCCGCACCCAGTCGTCTTGCTTGAATCCGGACTGCCAGCCGGGCGCATAGACCGGCAGGCCGATTGGCCGGGCATCTACGGCACAGCAGGTTACCACGAAACGTGACACGTAAAACACTGCCTTGTCGTTTTTGTCGGCCAGTACAAATCCGGTAACCGCGACATTTTTACCGGTAAAGAAGTCCGGATCGTCAGTCTGTGCTAGTAGGCTTGTCCAGTCTTTGATAGTGAAATTACTGTAGTCGTCACTGGCAAACAGCGGAGAAGATACCGGCTGCCTGGCCGTTGCCGCTGGCGAGGCTGCCGCGTTAATACCCCGCTGCGTAGCCGTTGCCGAAGTCAGCGGTACCGGTTTGCTAACTAATAGCGCCAGTGAGCCAAATATACACACTGCCGCGGCAGCCAGCCAGCGAAGCCGGGCTGGCCAAGTACGATGCGTACGGAACGTACGAAAGATGCGGGACAAGCGGAGCAAGCGCAACGCCCGTTTACCGGCAGTGCCGCCGCCGTGAAGACCCTTTGCATCTTGATCGTAACGAATGCCTCCGGAGTTGACATCGGGATGGGCATTGGTTTTGTCGTCGGGATTGTCTCTGGAAAGGGCACCGGAAGGGGAATCGGAAAGGGCATCGATACGGGCATCGTCGGGGACGCCGGCATACTTGCCGCCGAATAGTACCATTACCACGGCTATGGCCGACAACCCGGCCGTAAACAGGATGTAGCGCGGATGGATGTACAGATCCAACTGGCTCGTCGCCGCCAGCCATAGCGCCACAATCGCCGTCAACAAAACCAAACCGAGTCCTCTGTAGTTACTTAAGCTAAAACGCATACTGCACCACCAAACCGGTTATCGCACTGAGCAGCGCCACGATTACCGTAATCTGTGCCAGTACTTTGGCCTTATACGTCGTTTTCATCAGGTTAAGCATTTTGATGTCGATCAGCGGCCCGAATACCAGGAAACTCACAATCGACCCGCTGGTGAAGCTGTTGCTGAAGGCCAGGGCGAAAAACGCATCGACGTTGGAACAAATCGATATCACAAAGGCCAGCAGCATCATAACGGCGATCGACCACAGCGGGTTACTGCCGATTTCATACAGCAGGCTGCTCGGTATAGCGACTTGGATGAGAGCCGCTATAAAAGCGCCGATAAACAACGCCGGCATGATATTGTTTGTCTCGCTCGCGAACAACCGGAAACTGCGGGCCGGCTTGGTCTGTTGGCGCGGTTCGGTATGGGATTCGCACTGCGCGGCAAACGCCGGCGTCAGCAGCGTCGAAGGCGAGCGATGCTTGCTGTACAGCCAGCCGATGATATTGGCAATAACGAACCCGGCAATCAACCGGGCCCACAAAATAGCCGGATCATTCGGAAACGCCTGTTGGGTAGTAATGATAGTGATCGGGTTCAAGATCGGCGCCGCCAATAGGAAGGTCAGAGACTCCCCGACCGTAAAGCCCTGCACCATCAGCCCGCGTGACAGCGGCACATTGCCGCATTCGCAGACAGGCAAAAACATCCCTAAAAAAGAGATGCAAATACGGCGCAGAAACGGCTGCTTGGGCAGCCGCCGCGTGAAGAGCCTGTTTGGCAACCACACCTGTACTGCTATCGACAGCAGGATACCGAGCACCACAAACGGCAGCGACTCCAGGATTACGCTGCTCATAAGCGTGATGAGGTCTTGCAGCCGGTTTGGCAAGTCCAATCCGTTGAACGACCCGCTGGTTAGACGCACGATCAGCAGCCACAGCGCAACACCGGCTACGGCAACGGTGATGAGCCCGGTTCGCCGCCGCATTGGCCCTGCTGGCCGCGTTGACCCTCCTGGCCGTATTGGACGCATAGAGGGAGAAGTAACTCTTTCAGAATAAAGCATCGATGCCCCACAACTATCTACTGGACTTACGCATTTTAGTGCAGTTTGTTCGAATACTGAGCACCGAAGCACAGGCGTACTCGAGAG
This sequence comes from Saccharimonadales bacterium (SeqCode), assembly GCA_041742875.1. Lineage (GTDB taxonomy): Bacteria > Patescibacteriota > Saccharimonadia > Saccharimonadales > UBA4665 > JALQUD01. The sequence continues at coordinate 2,566 of JBGTNV010000168.1, forward strand.
TACGGTGGTGTACGCAGCCGCGGAAGCATATACATGCTGGCATGTATATGCTGAGCAGCGAGGCAAGAGGCGTAGCCGATGCATCGGAGCGGAAGTATTCGGGCGAAATGTGCAAAATGCGTAAGTCCTA
>JBGTNV010000169.1:0-5036 GCA_041742875.1 Saccharimonadales bacterium (SeqCode)
ACGCCTTCGCCATCATTCCGAAGACCAAGCGCAACGAAATCCGCGCCCTGCTGAAAGAAGGCCTGGAAGACATTAGCATTAGCCGGCCGAAGGATAAGATTGAGTGGGGGATTCCGGTGCCGGGCGACCAGACGCAGGTAATGTACGTCTGGTTTGAAGCTCTGATGAACTACATTACGGTGTTGGGTTATCCGGAGCATGAAGATTTCAAGAAATTCTGGCCGGCCAATGCGCAAGTGATAGGCAAGGGCATTATCCGCTTCCATGCGGCTATTTGGCCGGGTATGTTGCTGGCGCTAGGCCTGCCGCTGCCAAAAATGCTGTTCGTGCATGGCTATGTTACAGTTGGCAACCAGAAGATGAGCAAGTCGCTCGGTAACTCGGTCTCGCCGTTTGAGGTAGTCGAAAAATACGGTGCCGATGCTTGCCGTTACTTCTTCCTGCGCCACATTCCCTCATACGCTGATGGTGACTTTACCTGGGAGCGCCTGGAGGCAGCCTACAACAACGAACTGGCCAATGAACTCGGCAATGCCGTCCAGCGTACCGCCGTGATGGTCATGAAGTACCAAAAGGGTGTTATCGGCGATATCCCGCCGGCCGGGCACGACTTGGCCAAGTATCGTATCGCCCTGGAACGTTGCCAGTTCGACCGCGCGCTTGATGAGGTCTGGGACCAAGTCCGCGGCCTGAACCAGTACATAGAGGAAGTCAAGCCGTGGGAAATCGCCAAAGCCAATGATGAAGAACACCTGCGCGAAGTGCTGGCTTACCAGATCAGTAATTTGATTGAAATTGCCGATCTGCTAGTGCCGTTCATGCCTGAAACTGCCGGCAAAATCCGTGCTATTTTTGAGGCTGGCGTTATCCATCCGAGCCAGGAAACGTTGTTCCCGAAGCACGAAAGCCCTTCCCCGTCCCCGTCCGAAAGCACATCCACCCAGACTCCTCCGCTTCCTCAAGCTCCATCCGATAGCCCGGCAGAGGTACCGCAAGCGTAGTCTATAGACATGGAACTCGTCGATACGCACTGCCATATCCACGAAGCGCAATTTGAATTGGCGGGTGATGATCCGGTGCGGGCGCGGTGGCTGCGGGCGGGAAAAGGCGATCCGGACCAGATTATTGCCGATGCCCGGGCCGACGGTGTTTCACAGCTTATTTGCGTCGGTACCGATGCCGATGACAGCGAAATCGCGGTAGGTTTTGTGCAATCCCGGGAGAATACCTGGGCCAGTATCGGCATCCATCCGCACGAGGCGAAACGGTACGCACATGATCCGCCGGCACTTAGACGTTTTGCTGAGTTGGCTAAGCGGCCGAAAGCCCAATCGAAAATAATAGCAGTCGGCGAATGCGGACTGGACTATTACTATAACCATTCGCCAAAACGGGAGCAGGAGCAGTTGCTGCGGTTCCAGATGGAGTTGGCGCTGGAGCATAATTTACCGATGATTTTCCATGTGCGCGACGCGTTTGAGGATTTTTGGCCGATATTTGATTCGTACTTGTCTGAATCGGCCCTAAAGAAGATTAGGGAAGAAGATTCGGAGGGAACTTCGGAAGGGGCTGATATCAGGGGCGTAGTGCATAGCTTCAGTGCAGGCCGCAAGGAGTTGGACGAAATACTGGCACGCGGGCTGTACGTCGGACTGAACGGCATCGTGACATTTACCAAAGAACCGGAGCAGTTGGTGGCGGCGCGGGCTGTGCCTCGCGATAAACTATTACTGGAAACAGATGCGCCGTTCTTGACACCAGCCCCGTACCGTGGTAAGATTTGTGAGCCAAAACATACGCGAGTAACTCTTGAGTTCCTCGCGGCCTTGCGGAATGAGGGTGTACAGATATTAGCCGCCGCTACGACGGCTAATGCGCGTCACCTATTTTCCCTGCACGGATAATATTTCATACTCGATTATGTTCAAAGAACAGCCAGCAGGTGTCCCATCAGAGAGGCTCAGTCGTCATGATACTGAGGTATTAGCGCCGGTTGCCGGTCGGCGTTTCAGTGATGACCATACCGTTATTACAAGAAGTTTAAGAGCAATTGGCGTCAGCCATCCGACTGTCCCGGTAGAAACTGCCGCGCGTCAGGCGCAGCAAGCACTTCATGCGCAAGCAGCCTTTGGTACTGGAGAAGTGCCTATGTCCGTGCCTGTTGCTATGCCTGCTACAGTCGAAGCGCCGCCGGCAGGTGCCGCAAACTTGCCCGAACATTACTTCGCGGTCGGCGAATTGGAGCATGCCGCGTATCAGACCCAGCCTGGCGACAGGGCAGATGCCGGGTTGGCGCAGCAGGCCTGGAACAGATTTGGAACAAACCAGCCGCAGGCTGGTACCGCTTCTGGTTATGCTGATGCCGCTATGCCTACGGAATATCATACTCCCGAACAGCAGCAGGATGCCTACTTGGACGGGCTTCAGCAGGTAGTTGAGCAGCCCGCGCCGGCATCTATTGAGGCAAACTCGGACTTCATGGTAAGACGGCAGGCCCAGTTGGCATCTGAAATTGACGGCAACGCTCCGTATGTCAGTGATGACCGTGATGATAGTGCCGGCCGCGCGGCGCGCATCGCCGCCGCGAACGCAGCTGTCCATGGCTACTGGCAGGAAACCGCTCACGTTCCGTATAGTGCCGGTGCCGGCGAACAGGACATTGCGGCATGAGTTTTTTGACCAACTTGCTAAACTTTCAGCAGCACCAGCAGGATGTTGATGAACGGCGGCGGGCTGAAGTGTATCGGTCGCTTATGCACTGGGAGGGCAAAGTCGGCGGCCAACTATTTGGTCCGATCCCCAATGGCACGCGGCGCGAGTTTTTCTGTTTGGACGAGCGGACGTGGGTCTGGCATGAAGAATGGACCGACAGCGACGGCCGCCATGCCCTGACGACGCGCTATGACGTACGGCCGAACGGGATCTTGAAGTCCCAGGGTACGAACGAATACCAGGCATTGAGCTACGAAGAGGCGTCGAATCTCTATAATGCCATCGTGCTTTACTCACAGAAAGTGCTTCCTGAGCTTGACCGTTGGCGAAAACTCAAAAAATAATTAGGACTTACACACATGGCACATTTTGGGCGTAAATCTCCGCTGCTCCTCCAGCGTACTTCTAGTACGCTTCCGTCCGCTGCTCGATTTCCATCCCAAACTGCACTCATGTGCGTAAGTCCTATAGTAATACTCTATGTAGTATGAACGACTATATTTATATGGATCACGCGGCGGCGACGCCGATGGACGGGCGAGTGCTGACGGCCATGCGGCCGTATTTTGATGACAATTTTTATAATCCGTCGGCCAGCTATGCGCCGGCCCGGGCCGTGGCGAAAGAGCTGCTGGCGGCACGGGTGCGGGTAGCGCATTGGCTAGGATCACGGCCGGGCGAAGTGGTATTTACCGCCGGCGGCACGGAAGCTAATAATCTTGCAATCCACGGTGTGCTGCGGCACTATCCGGGAGCAAACGTGGTGACGAGTGCTATCGAACATGAAGCGGTACTGCGGCCGGCTGAACGATACGACAACCGTGCGGTTGCCGTGGATGCCCAGGGTATTGTTCAGCCGGCTGCCGTCCGGGCGGCAATTGATGACCGGACCGCATTGGTGAGCGTAATGTATGCCAACAATGAAATCGGGACTGTGCAGCCGATCCGGGATATCGCGCGGATTGTCGCCGGTATTCGTGAAGAGCGGCGTGCCCGGGGAGTCGCAATGCCGCTGTACTTGCATACTGATGCTTGCCAGGCTTCGCCTTATCTGGATCTGCACGCGGCGCGGCTGGGCGTAGACATGCTCACTATAAATGGCGGTAAAATGTACGGGCCCAAGCAAGTCGGTGTTTTGTACGTAAAAGCCGGCCTAGCGCTGGATCCGATTATTCAAGGCGGCGGCCAGGAGTACGGCTTGCGCAGCGGCACCGAGAATGTGGCGGCTTGTGCCGGATTAGCTAGGGCATTGGAACTGGCCCAGCAGGCCCGGCCAGATGAGGCGCGGCGTTTGCAGCAGCTTCAGGCGTTATTTATACAATTAGTGCGCCGGCAATTGCCGGAAGCGCAAATCAACGGTTCGCTCAAAAAGCGCTTGCCGAATAACATCCATATAACTCTGCCGGGACAAGACAACGAGCGCCTGATACTCGAACTGGAGTCCAAAGGCATCCTGGCCGCCGCCGGTTCGGCTTGCAGTGCCGCAAGCGCCCATGCTGACGGACCGTCGCATGTCCTGCGCGCTCTGGGCCTGCCAGATGCCGATGCGCGCTCCTCCCTGCGCTTCACCATGGGCAAATCTACTGTCGAATCTCATGTTCGCCGGACGGTTGGCGCGTTGCAAGCCTGCGTGTCTGAATATCAAGTCAATCGGGGCAGCCGATAGGCCTTACGCTTTTATAAAATTCGCGCTATACTAGTCCCAAGATGAAACTAGGCCTACGATCTCTTCCGGCGTCTTGTCTGGCATTTAGTTTGGCGCTGCTTTGTTGCGTACTTTGCGTACTCAACTTGGCGGGACTGGCAGTGCCGGCGATTGCAGGAACCGCATCAGCCCAGTCTGTCACGAAGAGCTATATTGCCGATGCCGGTACTCAGGCCGGTATGATCGTCCAACTCGACGAAAAAAATAACTCTCGCGTCAAGCCGGCCAGCCAGTCGAAACTTCAGGCAATCCACGGCGTGGTAGTACTGCCGAACGATGCGCCGATATCCCTGTCGGAAGCCACCAATGAACGCCAGGTCTATGTGGCGACTTCCGGCAGCTTTAAAATACTGGTCAGCGACCAAAACGGACCGATTCGCAAAGACGATTTTATAGCGGTATCCTCGATCCAAGGTGTCGGCATGCAGGCTAATCCTTTGCCGAATGTAGTAGCGGGCAAAGCTATCACTGCCTTTGACGGTTCGGCAGGTGTCAAGAGCCAAACCAAAATTACCGATAGCAAGGGCAAGGAGCGGGTTGTTAAGTTCGGGTACATCCTGGCCAATATCAACGTTACGCGCAATCCTTTGGTGAAGGATACCGCACCCAACTTGCCGGG
>JBGTNV010000170.1:0-2794 GCA_041742875.1 Saccharimonadales bacterium (SeqCode)
GCTTAAAGTCCGTACGAACGAGTTCACTTAATAAAACCCGGTTTTGCTTTGTGATAAGGTGTCGCATTGATTTACAATAGTATAGATGAAATCATCCCTGAAGTCGAACCTACAGGTCTTCGTCGTGATACCTAATTGGAACGGTGAGGACAGACTACGGCAGTGCTTGGCTTCCCTACAGAAACAGTCGTTGAAACCGCATATCGTCGTTGTCGACAACGGCTCAGTTGATAGCTCGATCCAAATCCTGGTAACTGAGTTCCCGGAGATTGAAATCGTCCGTCACACCACTAATAAAGGCTATACAGGCGGCGTCAACCCCGGTTTCCGGCTGGCGATTGAACGCGGCGCCATATACGTAGCACCGTTCAATAACGATGCGGTGGCTGACAAAAGCTGGCTGCAGGAACTGGTAACTTGCCTGGATACTAATCCGGAAGTCGGCATCGCCACCTGCAAGATATTAAGCTCCGACGGCAGCCACCTGGACAGTACCGGCGACCACTACACCACTTGGGGCTTGTCATACCCGCGCGGACGAGGTGAGACCGACACCGGACAGTACGACCATAGTACTGAAATCTTTGGCGCCAGCGGCGGCGCCAGCCTATACCGCACGGCTATGCTGCGCGAGGTCGGGCTGTTCGACGAAAGCTTCTTCGCCTACTACGAAGATGTCGACCTAAGCTTCCGCGCCCAATTGGCAGGCTGGAAAGTCGCTTACGTGCCGGATTCGCGGGTATACCACGAAATGAGCGTAACCGGCAGCCGGATCAAAGGCTTCTTTACGCTCCAAACCATGAAAAACCTACCCCTGCTGTTCTGGAAAAATGTCCCCACCCGCCTGCTGCCGGTCATCTGGCCCCGGTTCACCCTGGCATACCTGTCGTTCGTCGTAAGCGCCGCCGGGCGCGGGCAGCTACGCTACGCATTCGAGGGTATGTTACGGGCGCTCGTCCTGTTACCAGGCAAATTGCTGGAGCGGCACCGCATCCAGGGCGCACGCAAAGTCAGCGTCAACTACATCAGCTCCATGCTGGTTTGGGACCTGCCGCCGAATGCCCGGCGGCTGAGGATACTGCGCGGCAAATATCGCAGACTAGCAGGGAAGGGCTAGACTGGAGGCTCTGTTATTAACAGCCAGAGGCCTATAAACGTTGAACGGTGATTGACTGTCGTTGAACGCTTAGCTATACTGAAACCTATGGAAGTCAAGATATCCCGCAAACACCAGGTCGTCATTCCCAAAGCAGCCCGTCAGAAGCTACGCCTGCCAAAAGATGGCGGCTATATGGTTGTTACCAAGGTAACCCCTACCGAGATAACCTTCACGACACGACACGACAGCACTAACACCAAAAAAGGCATTATGCGGTTCGCCGGTATCGCCGCCGGAGCCTGGGGTAAAGATCCCGTGGCAACCGTACGCGCTATGCGTGACAGCGAGTGGGACTAAACTGCGGTGCTTCTGGCTCTAGATAGCAACGTGTTCATCGCTTTTCTCGGCCGGGAACCGACTTTCTTTGCAGCGGCAACCGAGATATTGCAGGCAGTCGATGACGGCTCAGTAGAGGCTACCTATTCCTCAATCGTATTCGGTGAAGTCATGCGCCTGCCGGCAGCCAGCTCGTTTTCACTACGGCCGATCAAGCGGTTCTTCGATAGCTTGCCCTGCGCCGACTATCCGGCTGGCCGGCTGGTCTGTATCAAGGCCGCCGAGCTGCGGCGTTCCTACCCGTCTTTGAAGCTACCGGACGCGATTCATCTGGCTACAGCGATGGAAACTAACGCAAACCGGTTTATTACCGCCGACAAGCAGTTGCTCGGCATTGCAAAGCAAGCACTGCCCAGTATATACCTCAAGGAGTTCCGCCGTGCTTGACACAAGGAAAGCTCGCCGGAAGAAAATTGTAATAGACGCCCGGGAGTCCGGCACCAGCACCGGCCGCTACACCGACAAACTTATCGAACACCTCTACGCGTTGCGGCCGAACTACGAGAATAAGGAAAACTACGAAATCATAGTCCTGGCCAAGCCGGAGCGACTCGAGTTTTTTACGGCGCTTACACCGGATTTCAAATGCATAGCCAGCCCATACAAGGAGTTTACATTTGCGGAACAGATCGGCCTGAAACGGCAGATCGAAACCCTCGAACCCGACCTGGTGCACTTCACCGCCTCCCAGCAGCCGGTCTGGTACAGTGGACGCACCGTCACCACCATGCACGACCTAACGACCGCCCGGTTTCGGAACCCGGCCAAAAACCCCATCGTATTCACGTTCAAGCAGCAAGTCTACAAATGGCTGAACCGCCGCGTCGCCCAGAAGTCGGCCGCAATTATCACACCGTCACAATTCGTAAAGCAGGATGTTGCTGCCTTCAGTGCTGTCTCACCGGATAAGATAACCGTTACCTACGAGGCAGCCGACCCGATTCTTGAACCGGATGTAGTAGTGGCCGGGCTGGAGTCCACCGCATTTATCATGTACATCGGACGGCCGACGCCGCACAAAAACCTGGAGCGTTTGATTGACGCCTTTGCAGCCCTCCAAGAAGCCCAGCCCAACCTGCACTTAGTACTGGCCGGCAAGAAAGACGCCAACTACGAACGCATCGAAGCGTCTGTCAAACAGCGTAACATTTCGCGGGTGGTCTTTACCGGCTTCGTGAGTGACCCGCAACTGCGCTGGCTGTACGAACACTGCCAGGCGTATATATTTCCCAGCCTGAGCGAGGGCTTCGGTTTGCCGGCAATCGAGGCCATGCTGCACGGCGCTCCGGTTATCTCCAG
>JBGTNV010000171.1:0-4860 GCA_041742875.1 Saccharimonadales bacterium (SeqCode)
ATCGGAGTGGCTAGTTTGTGGCTGCCCGACGGCAAGATAATAATGCAGGAAAAACGCGGCTCGGTGGTGCAGAAAACTCATACCGCCACTGGCAGCCCTTTGCTGGAAGGCCTGCCGACCATCGTATTGCTGGACGGCGGCAGCGCCAGCGCCAGCGAGATCGTGGCCGGAGCATTGCGTGACCATGGCGCAGCGAGATTGATAGGGGAAAAGAGCTATGGAAAAGGCAGCGTGCAGCAGGTAGTGCCGTTTGACGATGGCAGCGAATTGAAGGTGACGGTGGCACGCTGGCACCGTCCAAATGGCCAGAATATCGATAAAAAGGGCGTGGAGCCTGACCGGGTGGTAAAAGTATCCGAAGAAGAAGCGACAGCCGGTAAAGATACGCAACTAGAAGCCGCGCAGGCGGAATTGCGCAAATAACAGACATAACAGACGCTGTTTATGAGTTCACGCAAAAACGTGCTATAAGTGTATCAAGCCAACTGCGAAGTTGACTTAGTACAGCGTCATCCCCCAGATAAGGGAGTGTGAGCAACATGTGGTCAGGTATTGCCTGGGCGGTAGCAGTATTCCTTCTCGGAGTATTGGCCATCTGGCGAATCGACCGATACGCCCGTGCGGCTTTGGAACTCAGCCGGCAGGCACAAACGACGGATGAGGAGCTCAAGCGGCAGGCGCAAATGCTGACCGATGAACAAAAAAAGATCGAGCTGCAAGAGCGAAGGACTGCCGCCTCGCTTGCCGAGCGAAACATCGGGGAGCAAGCCGAACTGGAAAGGGTACAGCTAAAGTTGCGAACCGCTGAGGCATGCACTGCCGCGGAAGTTGCAGAAGCTCCGGAGACTATCCAGGTACGGATTGACGAAGAGCTAACGGTTATCGCTGCTCGTGCTGAAGGACGGGCTGCTGCTGCCAAAGATCAGGCTTTGCGTCTGGAGAGTCCTGATACTGTGTTGCCAATCGAATCCCTGGCAGAGGCCTATGCCGCTTACATCGAGAGTGGTGGGCAGGAGAATTTCAGTACTTGGCTTGGCAGCGTTATCGTTACTGCGTCAGGCGAAGTGCGAAAGGCTTGACGCTGTGTTGCGCGAGCAGTTTTTTAGGTATTTCTGCTCTTCGCCGCCTTGCGCGAGCGATACATCAAAAAATACCTAGCTTCACCTCTGGATATTCGTTTTTGCAGCAAAATGCATTTATAAACTGCCGATCCTGCAGGCTCTTAGCTGACCCGCATGCACTTTTTCCTTACCGGGGACTGGACTGCCGAGTGCAGCCGGAGTGGCCGCAGGTCACGCCGCGCGGAGCGTGCCCCGGGAAGGAAAAAGTGCATGCGGGTCAGGGCTCTTAGAAATTTCCGCGGGATATGGTACTATCAATACAGAGTAAGTTTTGGGAAAACTTGAGGGCTGAGGAATGTGAGATAGAGCTAATGAAGCCGACGAAGTATGTATTTGTGACAGGCGGTGTGCTTTCCGGGCTAGGCAAGGGTATTACTGCCGCATCGATTGGTAATTTATTGAAAGCCCGCGGTTTCAGGGTTAACATGCAGAAATGCGACCCCTACCTGAATGTAGATGCCGGTACGCTTAATCCTCGTGAACACGGCGAGTGCTTCGTGACGCGCGACGGAGCAGAGACAGATCTGGACCTGGGGCACTATGAACGGTTTCTGGACGATGAACTTACGCAGACCAGCAGTTTGATGAGCGGTAAGGTACTGCTGAAAGTCATCCGGGAAGAGCGCAATGGCCAGCACGAAGGCCGCTCAGTTCAATATATCCCCCATGTCACCAACGCTATCCAGGAGATGATCATCGAAGCCGGCAAGGGTTTTGATGCGCACATTGTGGAAATCGGCGGTACGGTCGGGGACTATGAAAGCCTGGCGTTTATAGAGGCTATCCGTGAGTTGGGGCTGAAAGTCGGCAGTGAGAACTGCGCCTATGTACATTTGGTGTATCTGCCGTACCTCGGTGCCAGCCAGGAGACCAAGACCAAGCCGGCCCAGAATTCTGTCCGGGATCTGCGCGGTTTAGGTATCAGTACCGACATCCTGGTGGCTCGCAGCGAGGTGGTCGCGCCGGATAGTGTGCGGCGCAAACTCAGCATGTTTTGCGGCATCGGCGAGGATGCCATAGCTCTATTGCCGAACGCTCCGAGCATCTACCAGGTGCCGTTGACGCTTGAGGAAGCCGGCATCGGCAATGCGATCTGTGAACGTCTGGGCCTGTCGCTCAAAAAACCGAATCTCGCCGGTTGGCAGGAGACAGTACTGCAGGCGACGGCTGCGCATACCCACAAAGTTACAATTGGAGTGGTGGCAAAGTATCTGGACAACCATGATACCTATTTGTCGGTATTTGAAGCGATTCGAAGCGCTGCCTGGTGGAGCGACGCCGAGGCCGATATTCGCTGGATTGATGCTGAAAAGTTAGCTGACGATACGGTTGTGGCACAGGAAATAGTTCAGGTTGACGGTATTGTCGTACCTGGGGGCTTCGGTCCGCGCGGCGGTGAAGGCAAGATCAAGGCCGCCCAGTATGCCTTGCGGCATGACGTGCCGTATCTGGGCCTTTGCTTAGGGTTGCAGATGGCGGTCATTGCCGCTGCCCGTAATGCCGGACTTGCCGCGGCTAATTCCACCGAGTTCGATCCTGCTTCACCCGATCCGGTCATAAATACTATGGCCAACCAGAAGGGTAAGGAAAATACCGGCGGTACCATGCGGCTGGGAGACTATACCTGCAAGTTGGCCAAAGACAGTCTGGCTAGCCGGTTGTATGGCGCTGATACCATTGTCGAGCGGCACCGTCACCGCTATGAATGCAATGATGCTTACACAGGTAAGTACGGGCAGTGGGGTATCCGTGCTGTCGGCGTCAACCCCGAGACCAAGCTGGTCGAAATTATCGAAGCGCCGGCCCATCCGTTTTTTATAGCCAGCCAATTCCATCCTGAATTCAAATCACGGCCAAATCGTGCCCATCCGCTGTTCAGCGGTTTCGTACAGGCTTGCTTGCAAAAGGATGGCAAGTAAGGTAGCGTAAGCGGTATCAGGTATTACGCCTTTGCACATTTCGAGCGAAAAGACTGTGCTCCTCACTCCATCGTACTGCTAGTACGATTGCGTTCCGGTGCTCGCTTTTCATCTAAAACTGCACTAAACGCGTAATACCTGGGTATACTGGTACTATACGTTTAAATAAAAATGCTGATTCTAAGCCGGGAGGTACAGCGAGATGAACCCTACTGATACTCAGGATTCTACAAACCAATCAAAGAAACTATTACTAGCCGAAGACGACGATGCGCTGGCCAATGTCTACATGGCCCGGTTAGAAGCTGAGGGCTTCACGGTAAAGCGAGCCAGTGACGGCGAAGAGGCCTTGGCCGCTGCCAAAGATCCTGCCTACCGGCCTGACCTGATCATACTCGATATTATGATGCCGAAGATCAGCGGATTTGAAGTACTCGAGGCTATACGCAGCACGCCGGAGACAGCCGATATAAAAGTCATGATTCTGTCGGCTCTCGGCCAAGAAGGCGATCAAATAAAAGCCGAACAACTCGGTGCAGACGATTACTTAGTTAAGTCGCAGGTCGTGACTACCGATGTGGTCTCACGTATCCGTAAACTTCTTGGGATGGACGACGAGCAACAAGCTGCAGGATAGTCTGTAAGCCGTACGCATTTTAGTGCAGTTCGTTCGAATACTGAGCACCGAAGCACAGGCGTACTCGAAAGTACGGTGGTGTACGCAGCCGCGGAGGCATATACATGCTGGCATGTATATGCTGAGCAGCGAGGCAAGAGGCGTAGCCGATGCATCGGAGCGGAAGTATTCGGGCGAAATGTGCAAAATGCGTACAGCTTACCTATACGACGGTGACTTCGGTGCGGCGGACAGTTTTACCGGTGAAGCGGCGGACGCGGCGGGTTGAATAGGTTACGACACCGTCCTGGGTAGCGTGGATGGTGAAATTGCGGCTGTGGAAGGCGCCTTTACCGGCGCGTTTGGTCAGGCCAGCCTGGCGGACGATAACCTGGCCGGTTTTGACCTTCTGGCCGCCGAATAGTTTGACACCAAGACGCTGGCCGGGTGAGTCATGAATGTTTTTGGCGGTACCGCCTGCTTTGACGTGTGACATAAGCTGATCCTAATCTCGCAAGTTATTCAAATTTTTTACAGTAATTTTAGTTACTTCTTCGTCAGTACGAGCAGTTCGCGGGCGACGATTTGGCCGGCTCGGGCGTAGATCAAATCCCCAGCCTGAACACCAGTCCGAACACCAGCCTGAACGTGTGTGCGAACATGCTCAAAACTCAGTCGATTGTACCCCAATTCACCAAGTTGGTCAAGGGCCGGGAGGCGGAGGAACCGGCCGGGCTGGCGCTGCCAGGCCGGGACGGCCAGACAGAGGCGGGTACCCGGCTTGATTTGCTTGCCGACATTTTGCAGGAACTTCTTCAGGATGAGGTTGCAGCCGGAGCGGACTTGCTCGAGTTTTGCCGGATCGGGCAGGGTGTTGAAGGGTTGGCCTAGGTAAGTCTCGGCGGCTATGAGGACGGGTGCAGGATTCCACTGGTAGGCGGTGGCGTCGCCGACGGCAGTTACGAACGTACCTGTTGTGGCGTAGTGTTCTTGCAGCCAGGCCAGGTTTTTTTCGGTATACTCGACCATTCGGGGTTCCAGGTCGGTGCCGGTAACGGTATAACCCATTAACAGGGCTTCTTGTAAGATGACTCCGGTGCCGCAAAACGGGTCCAGCAGATGCAGAAGCGGATGCGGTTGGTTGGAATTCTGTTCCGATTGTGTACTATCTATTTGGCGGCCGGCGAGGTTGACGATAATCTGG
>JBGTNV010000172.1:0-7979 GCA_041742875.1 Saccharimonadales bacterium (SeqCode)
CACCGTTCGATGTCAATACTCCTGTCGGCAAGCGGCCGAATCTCTTACCAACCGAACAGGGCAGCATACACCCGCTAATGCGTGAGCGGCAAATTATGATCGACATATTTCACCGTATGGGCTTTATGGCGGCGGAATCGCGCGAGATTGACGATGATTACCATATGTTCACGAGTCTGAACTTTCCGGCCGGTCATCCGGCGCGTGACGACTACGATACCTTTATGACCGAGGAAACCGACCAGCATGGCCATCGTCTGATTGCTCCGGCCCATACCAGTACCATGCAGAACCGGGTGTTGCAGCGCTATAAGCCCGACCTTGAACAGGGTAAGCCGATTGCCGTTGTCGTGCCCGACCGTGTGTTCAGGAACGAGGACCTTGATGCCCGCCACGAGCATACCTTTTACCAGCACGAAGGTATCTATGTCGACAAAGGCGTCCACGCCGGTATGCTGATGGCAACGCTCAAAACGTTTCTGGAGTCGTATTACCAAAAAGCCCTGGATATCAAAACCCAGCCGTTTTATTTTCCGTTCACCGAGCCGTCCTTCGAATTTGCCCTGTCTTGTCCGTTTTGCGACGGCAAAGGCTGCCATATTTGCAGTCAGACCGGATGGATAGAGCTGCTAGGCTGCGGTATGATCCACCCGAATGTCCTGACAATGGCCGGCATCGACCCGGCAATCTACACCGGTTTTGCCTGGGGTGGCGGCATAGAGCGTCTGGTGATGATGAAGTACGGCATCGAGGACGTCCGTTACTTCCAGTCCGGCAAACTTGATTTCTTGAGGCAGTTCGCATGAATAGGCTCCCGAAACTTGAAGACGACAGGCTCTTGCGGATGGATAGGAAGATATGAAAATCAGCGTCAATACAATCCGGGAAATGAATAAACGCTTCGGTTGTGCCGGTGAGATTGCGCCGGATGGTGTCGATGAACTGGCAAAGAGGATCGGGGCGCAGCTGGGCGCGATCGAAGAAATTATCGGTTTCGGCTCGAAATATCAAGGCGTGTTGTTGGTGCGGGTGGTGGCCTGCGAACAGCATCCCAATGCCGACAAGTTGAAAGTCTGCACCATAGACGACGGTGGTGTTGCTGCTGAAGTCAAGCGTGATGTTGACGGTAATGTGCAAGTAGTCTGCGGTGCATCGAATGTCCGGGCCGGCATGACGGCGGCATGGTTGCCGCCGGGTTCTACGGTGCCGCAGACTGCCGGGAAAGATCCGTCCGTGTTGGAAGCCCGTGAGCTGCGTGGCATCGTGAGCAACGGTATGCTGGCTAGCGCCCGGGAGCTGGCGTTAGGTGATGACCACGATGGGATTTTGGAACTTACCGCTTCCGGCGACGAGCAGCCCAAACCTGGCATGTCATTTGCCGAAGCCTACCACTTGACGGACGACGCGGTCATCGATATTGAAAACAAGATGTTTACGCATCGCCCGGATTGTTTCGGCTTCCTTGGTGTGGCACGCGAACTGGCGGGTATCCGGCAGATGGCCTTCAAAAGCCCTGAGTGGTACCGGAGGGACGCACCATTCCCTGATATTGAAGCCGAGCCGTTAGCTTTGGAAGTTCGCAATGAAATACCGGAACTGGTGCCGAGGTTTTTGGCGGTCGCGCTGCGAGATGTCGAAATCAAGCCGAGTCCGGTATGGTTGCAGTTGGAGATGGCAAAAATGGGACTCAAGTCCATCAACAATATTGTGGACTATACGAACTTCTTTATGCTGGAGACCGGCCAGCCGATCCACGCCTATGATTACGATAAGGTAAAAGCTTTGAGCGGTGGCGACTACTCGGTGATGGAAATCCGAAATCCTCGGGAGGGTGAGCAAATTACTTTACTGAACGGCAAGACCATTACACCGCGCAAAGAAGCGATGATGGTCGCTACCGACAATCAGTTGATATGTCTCGGTGGCGCTATCGGCGGCAGTGAAACCGAAGTCGATGAACATACCACGAACATCATAATCGAGGCGGCCAACTGGGACATGTACGCCATGCGCCGCACTGCGATGGAGCATGGGATCTTCACCGATGCGGTGACACGTTTCACTAAAGGCCAAAGCCCTTTGCAGAACCGGGCGGTAATCGCCAGAATCGTGGACGAAATCAGGCGGTCCGCGAACGGTAAAGTTGCTAGCGAGCTAATAGACGACATCCACCTGCGAGCCGAAGTGACGGAGCGCGGATCAGTGCACCCCCCGGTCACGCTGACGGTTGAGTTTATAAATAGCCGGTTAGGTTTGCGGCTCAGCGCCGAAGAGATCAAAAAATTGCTAGAGAATGTCGAGTTTGACGTTCAGACCAAAGCCGATAGCCTGACAGTAGCCGCTCCGTTCTGGCGTACCGACATCGAAATCCCGGAAGATATAGTCGAAGAAGCCGGCCGCTTGTATGGCTTTGACCGCTTGCCGTTGGAGCTGCCTAAACGTGCTATAACACCGGCGCCAAAAAATGAATTGCTGGAGTTGAAGCAGCAGGTTCGTGAAGTGCTCAGCCGTGCCGGAGCAAACGAAGTGCTGACATACAGTTTCGTCCATGGCAAACTTCTGGAGCGGGCAGGCCAAAACCCTGAGCATGCGTTCCGGCTTAGCAATGCCCTCAGTCCCGACCTGCAGTATTACCGGCAGAGCTTGACACCAAGTCTGCTCGATAAGGTCCACCCCAACATCAAAGCCGGGTATGATGAATTTGCCTTGTTCGAAATCGGCAAAGGCCACAACTTGCTGCACAAAGATGATGATGACGGCTTGCCGGGTGAGTTTGAGATGCTCGACCTGATATATGCGGCCAAAGACAGGTCTGCTGTTGCCGCTGACGATGATGTTGCCGGTGCGGCCTTTTACCAGGCCAAAAAGTTCCTGGAAGCTTTAGCTGCAGCCTTCGGCTTGGAACTGGCTTATGTGTCCGTTGATCCGGCAACGGACTATCCGGTTACTAAACCGTATGACCTGTCGCGGTCGGCGCTAGTCAGTGTCAAAACCAGCGGCGACTTCCTGGGTATGGTCGGTGAATTCCGGCCGGAAGTCATCCGCAACTTCAAGCTGCCGCGGCAGACTGCCGCCTTTGGTATAGGCCTGCGGGAGCTGTTGGCCGCCAGCCGCAACGCCCCTAGCCGGTATACGCCGTTGCCGAGATTCCCGAAGGTCGAACAGGACATTTGCCTGCGGGTTGCCGCTGACTTGCCCTATCAACTGTTGTTCGATTTCGTAGAGAAACAGCTGCAATCCACCCAACCGGACAACGTGCTGTGCCGCTTGAGCCCGGTTGACATCTACCAACGCCCATATGAACCTTCTGGTCAACAAAGCGGTGCCGAACGCAAGCAAATCACGCTTCGCCTGACCATTGCGAGCTACGATAAAACATTGCGCGATTCCGAAGTTGCCAGCCTCCTTGACCGCCTTGCCGCGTCGGCCCAAAAAGCGTTTCAAGCTGAACGTATCTGAACATATGAGAGTTTGCCTCTTGACTAAACGACCGTTAGCATATAAGGTAAAGTGACTTTTTGGTAGAGCACCGCTCCCGTTAAGTGCACCTTTGAGACAGGCGTGGAAGCGTGCCTTCAGGAGCGATCCGCAAATTACTCTACCGCTGGCTCCACTGGTAGTTTTGGAAGTCCCGCAGTTTCCGTATTCCGAACGAGGGAGGAACCGTGCATAAATCACTCAGTACACTTAACGCCAGATGTGTCAACAATAATCACCGGGTGAAACGTCGCCGTTCAACGAAGAAACGAAGAATTAGAAAGGCGAGACGGACCGAGCGGTTACTGTGCAGAATGCTGTCGTCATACCGATGCTTATCCACAGGCTCACTGCCGTGGCCGCTACTTTGCTTGGAGGCTACATGAGCGGTAAGCTGCGTAATGGCACTGAGAGGAGGTGATCCCCTTGGCGGTAAGTAAACGCCCTTCCGTTTTCGTCGCTAGCTTCGCTAGTCCAGATGGCGTCGAGATTGGCTACGCAAAACGCGGAGTAGGAGGTAATTAGTCCACGATTCACTCGTTTAGGGAGGTGATCAGTATGATCCAGGGTTAATTTTGATACCCATCCGTGCCGTTAGCCCCAACGGCCCCGACAAAGCAGGCGAGCCGTGACGAGTGGTGACTAGCCCGCGGTTCGTCTGCTTAAGGAGGTGATGCTATGAGGAGCAGACAGGCGGATGAAATGAAATCGGCTTGTGCCAATTTCATAACCTCCCACTTCTACGCCTGTCTGTCTCCCAAAATTCATACCGCATAGACTACACGTAGGCTAATAGACCAGTTGGGCGCAGCCAATGTGCAAAATTATGTAGAATACGCAGAAGTGTGGATTTTGGAAGATAGAATAGTCTCGGCTGCAATAAAGGCTGATGAAACAGATATGGCGGATTTTTGGCGGCAATATCCTGAGTAATTACAACGGCTAACGGGGTGGCCAGGTGGCGGTCCGGCCGCAGCGGACGGAAGCGTAATGGCAGTATGCTTGAGGAGCAGCACGGGATAGCGCCCGAAATGCGCCATGTCCGTAAGTCCTACCCTCGACTAATAGTTCGTTTCTCGGTACTATAGACAGCATGAAGCATGCAGTCAGGGCGATCGTGATACGAAACAACGCTCTGTTAGTAATGCACCGCAATAAATTCGGCCATCAGTACTATACACTGGTTGGCGGCGGTATTGACCCGGGCGAGACTCCTGAGCAGGCCTTGCATCGCGAAGTTCTCGAAGAGGCAGGTTTACGGGTGACGAATCTCCGGATGGTGTTCCGGGATAATGCCGGCCCGCCCTACGGTATGCAGTATGTCTATTTCTGCGATTACCTATCGGGTGATGTTGCGTTGCGGCCTGACTCGGAAGAAGCACAGATCAACGCGCTCGGGCAAAATCTGTATACGCCGATGTGGTTGGCGCTGGACCGGCTGGCGGAAGTGGAATTTTTGTCCCCGGGTTTGCAGCGGGCACTGTTGCAAGCGCTCCAGGACGGTTGGCCGAAGCAGCCGGTGCATGTACCAATAGTAGTTAAATAGGAGGATACTAAAAAATGGCAAAAACTAGTCACAGGATTTTCGCGTTATCGATGGCGGCGATTTTTTTCATATCGGCGGTAGCCTTTAGCGGCTTTGTAGTATATGACATTATGCAAAGCCGCAAGCAGCAGCCGGCGGATGCCGCGACTGCCCAAGCGCAGATGCAGCAAACTGAACAGGAAAGAGCTTGCCCGCCGTCTGCAAGCGGTCCGATGCTGCCGGTTCCGGAAGTTTACAAGGCTCCGGCTGCCGTAACGACATTGGAATCGACTGACCTGGAGGCAGGCACTGGCGCCGAGGCGAAATCCGGCGACTGCCTGGTAGTAAAGTATTACGGCACGTTGGCAAACAACGGCAATGTATTCGACGAAAACTTTACCAAGCCCAGTGCAATCGGATTCCAGCTCGGACAGGGCAGAGTGATTGAGGGCTGGGACAAAGGTGTAGCAGGTCTGAAGGAAGGCGGCATCCGTCGTCTGGTCATCCCGGCTGCTCAGGCCTACGGCTCCCAGGCCCAAGGCGACATGATCCCGGCAAATTCCGACCTGGTATTTGTAGTCAAGCTGCTGGAAATTAAAGAGTAGGATCCGCGCCCGGACTGCGCTCCAATACGCAAGTTACGGGCAAGTCCTGGCAATAAACACAACATCTAGCGTATTGATTATGCAATGGGCGCTATATATACTTAAGCTTACATTGTAAAGCAGCTTGGTACAAAAATAAACGAGAGGTCATCATGGCAAAAGATATCACAATATTCACTACCAACACCTGCGCCTATTGCGGGATGGTAAAGAAGTGGCTCGGTGCCAAAGGCCATGCTTACCAGGAAGTCAATCTAGACGAAAATCCGGAGCGTCAAGCCGAAGCCATGCAGCTCAGCGGCGCCCTGACCGTCCCGGTGACTGTCGTGACCAAAGACGACAATAGCCGCGAAGTCATCATCGGTTATAACCTTGCAAAGCTTGCTCCGGCCGTTGCTTAGAGTTGCAGATTATTTGGCAGCCGTACCACCAACTGACAGTATTACTAACAGGAGAGATTATGAGCGGGTCTGGCACAGTGACTGATATACCGAAACATGAAGTGATTATGATTGGAGCAGGTCCGGCGGCCCTGACGGCCGCGATTTATACGACTCGTGAAGATATTGAGACACTCTTGTTTGAACGCGGCGTGATCGGCGGCTTAGCAGCGGTGACGGACAAAATCGACAACTATCCGGGTTTTCCGGACGGGGTTGAAGGCCTGAAGCTCGCCGATGATCTGCGCCGGCAGGCTGAGCGGTTTG
This sequence comes from Saccharimonadales bacterium (SeqCode), assembly GCA_041742875.1. Classification (GTDB taxonomy): domain Bacteria; phylum Patescibacteriota; class Saccharimonadia; order Saccharimonadales; family UBA4665; genus JALQUD01. The sequence goes on from JBGTNV010000172.1 coordinate 6,315, forward strand.
GCGCGGTCATTGAACTGGGCGAAGTGCTGAAAGTCTATCAAGATGAGGACGAGGGTGAGTACAAACGGCTAGAAACAACCAGCGGCGATATGCTGGCCAAAGCTGTGTTGATCGCTACCGGCAGTGATTATAAGAAAATCGGTGTGCCGGGCGAGCAGGAGTTTTATGCGCGCGGCGTGCACTATTGCGCCACCTGTGACGGCGCGTTCTATCGCGACAAGCGGTTAGTGGTGATCGGCGGCGGCAATTCGGCAGTGCAGGAGGCCATATTCCTGACACGTTTCGCCAGTCACATCGACTTGCTGGTGCGCTCGACCATCAAAGCCAGCGATGTGTTGCAGCATGATCTGGAAAAGTTTGTGGCGGACGGTAAGATTACCGTCCATCTCGGCACTGCTACCGATGCGATAATCGGTGAAAATAACAAAATCATGAAAGTAGCCGGTACCGACTCGGCTTCGGGTGAGAAAGTCGAGTTCCTGACAGACGGTGTATTTGTGTTCGTAGGGCTCAGGCCGAATAGTGAGTTCCTGGCAGATTCCGGCATTGAGCTCGATGACATCGGCTTTGTTAAGACCGACAATCATTTACACACTACCATGAAAGGTGTCTTCGCGGCCGGTGATATCCGCTCCGGCGCTACTATGCAGATCGCCAGTGCCGCGGGCGAAGGCGCCACGGCCGCGCTGCTGATTCGCGAATATCTGGACAACCGGCCGGTCGCCCCGGCAGCTGTCGAATTGGCCGCTACTCCGACTGCCGTTTAGCATGGCTGATGAAGCGATCCGGGTAATCGGTGCAAATCGCAACACGTGGATATAGCAGGCCGAGAGCCCGCTTAATAGCCGGACTATTTACGGTGTAGACCATAATTTCAAGCTTCCAGAATATAGCCAGAAAATATGTCAGCGGGTTCATAAGCTTGTAATTCAGGTCGATGCCCTGGACGCCCATGAAATGGGCCTTTTGCAAGACTTCAATCGGATTGTGGTTTTCGGTAAGGTAGAGACGCCATTCAGGACGCAGTTCACGGATAGAGGCTATTGTGTCGTGGTCGAAGCTGGCGACGACTACGGAGAGGTCCTGGTACTTATCAAGCTGTTCGCATAAAGATTCTATCAAGCGGTCCGTTTTCAATTCGACGATGACAGCTATCTCATGGGCGCGGGCCAGGTCGAGTACTTCGGTAAGGCGCGGAACCGGCTCGCCATTATTAAGCGGAATATTCTGCAATGCTTCGTAGTCGAGATCAGTAATATGCTCGCCGGACTGGCTGACTCGCGCGAGGCTATTGTCATGACAAACAACAAAGACACCGTCACGTGTTACCTGGACATCAAATTCAAAACACTGAACGCCGACTTCGATGGCTTTTTTGAATGACTCTATTGTATTTTCCAGCGCAAGACCGCGGGCGCCGCGGTGTCCGATAATGCTATTCATGGTTCGTTGGTAGTGTACAATAAGGATCTTTGCAAAGCCACCTATGAGCGCAAAACTGAGAGCACTGAAAGGAGTTGACGCAATGGCAGACTTTAACCAGGTACTGGAGCCGGGTGATTTCCGGAACGGCATCGTTAATACGGTTGTCGAGATCTCTAAGGGGTCTATGCTGAAGGTCGAGTGGGACCGGAAGCGGGCGGCTTTTATGCTCGACCGTGTTGA
>JBGTNV010000173.1:0-4138 GCA_041742875.1 Saccharimonadales bacterium (SeqCode)
AGGTGCAGTGTGTGTGTTGTTCTGAAGCACGTAAGCCAGGTGTAGCCGTAGCTACACCTGGCGCGTACTGGAAGAATGACGCATGCAATGTGCCTGAAGCAGTGTTGCTGCTCTGTTGTTTGCCTAAGGGGATTCGGGTTACTAGCCTATCGATGGGACAAACCCTATTGTCAGCTTTCAATACAATCAATAAAAGCAGTCACCTCATATGTTGCACCGCTGACCTCGATAGCTGCTAGCATGTACTCACCATTCCACCGATGCTCGGCCACCCAACGGCTGGCCGCATATGCCATTTGCCGCAGTTTTTTGTGGCCGATATAGTCTATGCCGCTTCCAGTCTCATCATTCATCCGGAACTTCACCTCGACAAAGCGCAAGGCTCCGTTCCTGCTGGCCACTATATCTATCTCGCACTCCCTACGACGCCAATTGCGGTCAACGACCACATAACCCTGGCGCTCCAAGTACTCGGCTGCAGCTTGCTCAGCCGCCCGGCCGATATAGGTAGTTTGCATGGTGTACGCTCTGCTTCTCCCGCCCGTTGCCACCATTCTAACAGAACGACTCACGGATATAGTCAAATCGGGTGTTTTTGGGAAGAAATGAACGACCGATCCTAAGCTGGTCACACCAGCGTAACTGGCAGCTTCCATTTTGGGTTTAGTGATCAAGTACTCGTACCGGTTTGTAGCTGCGGCGATGCAGTTCGCAAGGTCCGTACTTCCGTAGCGCATCTAAGTGCTGCTTCGTGCCGTAACCAACGTGTGATTCGAAACCGTAGCCTGGAAATCGCGTAACCTGGTCTGCCATCCATGCATCCCGAGCAACTTTGGCAATGATGCTGGCCGCGCTCACCGCCGGCACCGACGCATCAGCTTTCACCATTGCCCGGGCCTTGGGATTGTCAGCTAGATAATTGAAGTTGCCGTCAATGATAATCTCATCGTGACTTACTGTATCCGTAATCCCGGCCAAAGCCCGCCTCATTGCCAGACGCACCGCTTCGGTCAAACCAAAACTATCAACCTCACCCGCCGATACCCAACCGAGCCCGAAGGCTGCCGCCACTCTACGGATTTCAGTATCGGCCGTGGATCTTTCAAGCTTTTTCATTACCTTGGAATCAGCTAGCTTCCAACTTATATCGTGCGGCGCGACAAAACCATCCGGCAGAACTACCGCTCCAGCCACCAACGGCCCGGCCCAACAGCCCCGGCCGACTTCATCGATACCAACTATGTGCATATTGTAAGCGTATCAAAAACGCCCCGATATACGGGACGTTTTTTAGTAACAGGCTATGGTACAAATCTTAACTATTTTTCGTGCTTGGCCAACGCTTCTTTGAGCTTAGCGTCCTTGGCAGCTTCTTCCTCGGCTTTAGCCTGCGCTTCTGCGGCTGCAGCTACAGCAACTTCTGCCTGGAGTTTGGCTTCCTCGGCCTCGGCAGCCGCGTCACGGACAGTATTGACTGCTTGGCGATCGAAATCGACGCCGGTCAAGCGGGCGGCCTTGCCGGTACGTTCACGCATATAGGTCAGGTAGTTGCGGCGGACTTTGCTGCGCTTAGTAACTTCCACCTTCAGGATGAGCGGGCTGTGCAACAGAAAACTCTTCTCGACACCGATGCCGCTGGCAATGCGACGGACGGTAATACGGCTGGTGTGTGAACCCTTGCGGTCGCAACGGATAACTAGGCCCTGAAAAATCTGGACACGCTCTTTGTTGCCTTCGCGGATTTTCTGGTGGACTTTAACAGTATCGCCTGACCTGGCATCAACGACGGCCGACTTTTTGAACTGTTGGTTGAATTTCGTAATTATAGATTCCATGGCAGATTCCAATTCTCGTACTACCTTACACTAATTTGACCGTTCAATCAAGAGTAGCATACCTGGGCTGGAAAAAACAGCCTCGCGGAGCTGACCCACACCCACTTTTTCCTTCCCGGGGACTGGACTGCCGAGTGCAGCCGGAGTGGCCGCAGGTCACGCCGCGCGGAGCGTGCCCGGGAAGGAAAAAGTGGGTGTGGGTCAGCACGCGGAGACACCCTAGCCGACGACGCGATATATTTCTTCGATAGTGGTCTCGCCGGCGAGAACTTTCAGGATTCCATCCTGCAGCAGCGTTTTCATGCCGCTTTTGATGGCAGCTTCTTCGATTTCCTGCGCCGACAATACGACGGTTTTCTGCTCCAGCAGACGACGGATTTCGCCTGACATACGGAACTGCTCGCGTATAGCAACCTGGCCGCTAAAACCGTAGGGATTATCAGACGAGCTGCCCGGCTTATATAATTTTATGCCCTGAAGATTGGGCCTCGGCACACTCTCCGGCAAGGTGGCTATAACCTCGCTGATTTTGCGTAAAGTCGCGACATCGGGATCATAAGCAACTTTCAGTTTATTGTCGAGCCGACGGGCCAGCCGCTGGGCCATCACCAACCGGATAGCCGATACAAAGAGCGGGTTCTGCCCGATCACGTCCATCAGGCGCGTCAGCGCGGCCGCAGCGTTGGATGCGTGAAACGTGCTCAGCACTAGATGGCCGGTTAGCGCCGCCTGCAGCGCCGTGCGGGCGGTATCGCTATCGCGGATTTCGCCAACCATAACGATGTCCGGGTCGAGCCGGAGTACAGCGCGAAGCTTGTCGGCAAAACTATTATCATTGCCGCCTTCGGCAGTCCGCACCGGAATCTGGCTGATGCCGGCAAACTGATACTCGACCGGATCTTCGATAGTGATAATCTTGCGCTCCTCACTATTGAGCGAGTTCAGCATTGAGTACAGCGTAGTCGTTTTGCCGGAACCGGTCGGACCAACTACCATTACCAAACCGCTTGGTTTGCTGATAATATCGTCGACGATGGCACGCTCATCATGTGATAAGCCTAATCTATCCAATACATAGTTGTCCTGTCGCATATTGAACAACCGCATTACCACATCGATGCCGTTGACGGTCGGTACCGTTTCCAAACGCAAGTTGATATCGACGTCAGAGTCGTCGGCCATTTTCAAGTGCTGCGATATATGCCCTTGCTGCGCTTCCGGCGAGCCGGTCGATACGTTGCCGGCACTGGCGATAACCGATAACAGAATGCGATATTTTTCCAGCGACAGACGGGCAATCGGATGTAATACGCCATCGATACGCAACCGGATACGGGCATGGTCTTTCTGAACTTCTACATGGATGTCGGACGACGACAGGCGGTGAGCTTGCTGTACCAAGTAGGCCAGCATGTCATCGGCACGGACTTTTTCCAATGTAGCCGAGACACTTTTGACCAGCGCCTCGGTACCGGCGGTATTGATCGCTATGTCCTGGTACTCGATTTTTTTTGGCGGGTCGTACAGCCGCATATATTCGCGATAGCCGCTATCTGAAATCAGCGCATAAGTAACACGTTGGTCGGCAAACCGCTGCCGCATGTCTTTCATAGTCTGCTGGGCAGTTATTGTCGTGATACCGAACAGTATGTTGCTGTTGTCTTTTTGCAGCGGCAATATTTTAAGCTGATACATCTCCTGCTTGTCCAGCACGCCATCAAAGGTACGCTTCTGCGGCACCTGCGAGGTATCGGCATAGCTTAGGCCTAGCAGCCGGGCCCGGCGCAGCGTAGCCTGCTCCTCGTCGTAGCGGGGATTATCACTCATACCTTAATTAAACCATATGCGCATACCAGCCGGAAGCCGGAAAGGCCGAGTGTTGACTTTCAGCCTTTGGAGCTTAGACTGGAGCTATGCGAAATATTGTTTTGATCGCCCATAACCTGCGCAGCTGCCACAATGTCGGGAGCTTGCTGCGGACGGCTGAAGGTTTGGGCGTAGCCGAAGTTGTATTGAGCGGTTACACGCCCTATCCATCGGGGAAGGACGACACGCGGTTGCCGCACTTGGCCGCAAAAATCGACAAACAGATCCGCAAAACGGCACTTGGCGCTGAAGCGTCATTGGCGTGGCATCATGAACCGGACATAACCGTAGCCATTACTCGGCTCAGGCAGTCGGGTTACATCATCGCGGCCATAGAGCAAGCGCCCGTCAGCATCTCATTGCCGGCATTTGAACCTCCCGACAATATCGCCTTGCTCGCCGGGCGTGAAGTGGAAGGTGTAGAGCCTGAGGTACTG
>JBGTNV010000174.1:0-12342 GCA_041742875.1 Saccharimonadales bacterium (SeqCode)
GATGACGACGTAGGCCGGTTCGGGGTTTTTCTTAATCTGATCAAACGCCTGGCTGAAGGCGGCGAAGGCGCCCGGCCAGCCGCCGTTCGGCGACGAGTCGGCTGTTGCCGGCTTTGCTATGGGTGTGCCATTGGCGTTCACTGCGGCCGGCGAACCGGCGGGCGCTTCCTTGGGTTCGTTGTTGCCCGACCCATCATTCGATCCATTATTCATAGTATGTCCTTGTTGGATTATTTACATTTACTTTATCACAAACTGCACCATTCATAGTAGATCAGCTGACCCACACTCACTTTTTCCGCACGGAGGGCTTGCAAGTGAGGCAGAAGGTGAAATAGACATGTCTTTAGCTTGTCTATTTCCCTCGCCGAACGGGTGAGTACGGAAAAAGTGAGTGCGGGTCAGGTAGATCCGGTACGATCGGGGTAAGCAGCAATGACAAGACGTTGACCGGTCGGCATCTACATGGTAGGGTTTATTCATCGGAGGCTACTACGATACGATTGTGTCCCCCGGGACCGCATAGAATGAGGTGAAGACATGTCGGATTCACGACGTACCACTGCGGAGGAAGCCGGAGTGCTTGCCGAGATGGAGGAAAGGTCGCTGATTCTTGGCGTCATCGCGACGGTGATTGCTCTGATCGTTGCTGTGGCTATCGGGGAAAGGCTAACCGCGAGACGGCGCAGGCTGTACTCTGACGAGCACTGACGGACCCTGACGGACAAGTCTGCAACCCGTGGCACGTCTCGGCAATGCCGGTATCTTATCCGGAAGTTTTACCGAGGGGCGCACGAGTAGCAGCTCGCCTGAAACAGGTCTGTCATGACGGCATGCGACGGCCTTCAGCTCTCTGCGCCTATGGTTTCGTTGGTACTTCTAGGGGTGTACCCACGGATCCGGTGCTGACAGGAGGTGTTGACAGGAAGGGTGCGGCAAGCAACCTGGCAGTTGTCTGCGACAACCTGTGGTTCTATGGGCTCCGCAAGGGGTTGATGCAGCGTATACCCTGGAGGGCGAAAGACATTAACTTGTCGATTTTTCGCTTTCCAGGGTATGCTTCACTACTAAAATTCCCTTTTCAGACATGCGAATGTTCAGGCATCAGGCATTCAGGTATATTTCTGTAGCGGCATTTAAATCGGCATTTATAGCAACATGTGATATTTCTCACAGATCATAAGAGTATCATAAGGTAGCGTAAGGGTAATGGGCACAGATACCACCTTCAAAAGCAGTCTGGCCGCCAAAGTAGTAGGCCGTTGGCCCGAGGGGGCTATCGTTTACCATATTTACCCGCGCAGCCTCCAGGATAGCACCGGCGACGGTGTCGGCGACCTGCCGGGTATCATTCGGCGTTTGGATTATATCAAATCGCTTGGTGCGAACGCCGTATGGCTGTCGCCGTTTTACCCGTCGCCGATGGCGGATTTCGGCTATGATGTGGTTGACTATTGCGATGTCGATCCGCTATTCGGTACGCTCGATGACTTCAAAGCGTTGCTGGCCGAGGCCGCTAAGCGTGGTATCCGGGTTATGATCGACTTAGTACCTAACCATACATCCGACGAGCATGCCTGGTTCCGGCAGTCGCGCGCCTCTGCCGGTAACCGCTACGCCGATTGGTACGTCTGGCGTGATGCCAAAGCGCTAGCCGAAGATGGCCGGCCGTTGCCGCCGAATAACTGGCTTGACATGCAGGTTGGCCAATCTGCCTGGCAGTGGGATGACGGCCGCCGGCAGTTCTACCTGCATAGTTTTGGCGTCAAACAGCCCGATCTGAATTGGAGCAATAGCGCAGTGCGCGAAGTTATCAAAAACGTCATGCGCTTTTGGCTCGATTTGGGCGTCGATGGTTTTCGTGTCGATGCCGTCTACTCGTTGGCGAAAGATCCGATGATGCGTGACGATCCGCCCGCCCCCGGATATGTAATCGGCCGGGATCCGCCTTACGCGGCACACCAGCGTACCAACAGTTGCTGCTGGCCGGCAGTCTACGCCTATCTCTCAGAGATAAGCCAGGTGCTGAAAGAAGAACAATATCGCAGCAAGTCCCGTTTCATAATCACCGAAGCCTACCCGGTGCGCGACAACCCGATTATTTCTTATTTGGAGTTCTATGCCGGCGTTGATCCGCTAGTCGCGGCACCGAATTTTGAGGCTATAAACCTGGGTTGGGACGCGTCTGTCTGGCGGCGCTTTCTCGGACCTTTTCACGCTGCCTTGCAGCGGCAGAGCCCGCTCGGTGTTGTCAGTTACGCCCTTGGAAATCACGACCTTCCCCGTCTCGCCAGTCGTGTTGGCGAAGCTGCCGCCCGCAGTGCTGCCGTTTTGTTGCTAACCCTGCCGGGTATGGTATTTATCTATTACGGCGAGGAAATCGGCATGCGCGATGTGCATATCCCCCCTGACCGTGTGCGGGATCCAAACGCTCTGGGCGACCCGGCGAGAGGACAAGGCCGTGATCCTGAGCGCACGCCGATGCAGTGGACGGCCGGAAAAAACGCCGGTTTTTCGGACGCGGCTTTGACGTGGTTGCCGCTCAGTCCCGACTATAACAAGCTGAATGCGGAATCCCAGGAGGCTGATCCGAGTTCAATGCTGGCGCTCTATCGGACGCTTGGCAAACTTCGCAATACATCCGATGCCTTGAAGTATGGTGCGATAGAAGTTCTGGATCTCAGCTCGCCGCATATCCTTGGCTACATTCGTAGTTTTGGCAACGAACATTATTTGATACTGGTGAATTTCGGCGCCAAAGCTGTCAGCTGTAAGCCGGCCGCTGCTGTGAAAGCTTGCATTCTGTCCAGCGTCAGCGGCTCGCCCGGCACACGGCAGACGGGCCGGGCCGATAACCCGGACGGATCAGCGGCGACGCCCCCAATACGTCTGATACGTCTGCGTCCGCACGAAGCCGCTGTGTTTGCGCTGTCGTGAGGGCGGTTTCCTTGCCGGTACCCGGAAGACCCCGAGCGGAAGACCCCGGAGCTATTTTATTTTTTTGAGGCCTGAGCGGATTTTCGCGGGAATCTGCCGAAGTTTTTTGCGGACCCGTTCGGCGCCGGTAGCAGAGCCGGCTTCCTGTGTGATGATAGCCTGGAAAGCGGCTTCGTAAGCGTCGACCATTCGTTTGGTAGAAAAATAGTTTTCGACATGCTTGCGGCAGTCGTGGCGTTTGATACGGTCGATCTTGCCGACTGCATCGGCCATGTCATGTACGGTATTGACCACGAAACCGGTTTTGCCGTCGGCCACGACTTCGGGTATAGAGCCCCGGTGCAGCCCGATTACCGGCGTACCGCATGCCATTGATTCGATCATTGCCAGGCCGAACGGCTCTTCCCACTGGATGGGCATCAGGAATGCCTTGGCTTTTTGGTAATACTTAACCAGTTGGGCCTGTTCCATAAAGCCGAGGTAGAGGATTTTGTCATTCAGGTGCGGTTTGACGTATTGTTCGAAGTATTCTTTGTGATCCTCATAGACCGGGCCGACGATCAGCAGCCGGTGATTGGTCATCTGGGCGACTTGGACGGCTTCTTTAATACCCTTTTCCGGAACAATACGGCCGGCAAATAGCAGATAATCTTCGTGTTTGCCGTGGAAGCGGAAGCGTTTCAGGTCGGTGCCATTGTAGATAGTGGCGGCAAAGGTAAGGTCGGGAGCGTCACGGCGCTGATTATTGGAAACAGAGAAGAAATGCTGATTCGATGACTTGTACAGGTCGAACAGCTCGCGGTACCACGGATAAATCGGATCGTTGAGCGTGTAGGCTACCGGTACTTCCGGAAAGATCGGCGCGTATTGCAGGGCGACTTCGGGATGTTCAAAGTGCAAGATGTCGTACTTACCTTTACTTGCGCCGACGAACATGGCCTTGGCCAATTTGCCGTCCCACAAGCTGGGCACATAGTGGCGCTGTTTTTCGTTGCCGCCGACCAGTTCGCTGAATTCCTTTTGGTTATGGACGAGCGGCCGCAAGCGCATGGTTCGAATAGTAACGCCGGGGATATGTGTTCCCTGCGGCCCGAAAAAAGTTAGCTCATGGCCGCGCTCAGCGAGGCCTTTTGCGATTTCGACTGCCAGTTCGCTAGGAGCGTAAATAATATCATCAGGTTGCGGAGCTGGCAGGTATCCGCGAACCATCATGGCAATCTTCATAGCTTCTTCAATAGCAATTGTTCAGGCGCAAGTCATCTCCAAGTCTGACTATCTATTATCTCAAATCAGCAGATGGAATGCAATTTTAACTGATCCGTGCGTATGCCTTGCTTTGGGTGTGAAGATCCAAGATGACGCGCCGCGTGTGCTCCATGATATCGTCCAGAGGCTTGGTCGCCTGCCTGTTTTTGCGTTTTACCGCGCAGATGCCCCTGCCGATCAGGCAGGAGCCTCCAATAAACAGCGGCTGCAGTTCGCCATCGGCTAGGCTTTCTCTTACCAGCATATATGGCAGAGCTGCCACTCCCCGGCCGGAAAGCAGCAGCCGCAGTATGATTTCCGGGCTGGATGAGTAAAAGATCGTCTGTACCGCAACGCTCCTTTCCGACAACGTTCTCTGTAATAGTTGGTTGGTGTTTGAACCTTGGTTGTAACTAATGAAGTTGGTAATCACTCCCTGCTTCAGCTGGCGTCTCGCCTGTGACGCCTGGGCAGCATGCGTGACCATAATCAGCGGCTCGATGCCGATTTGCCGTATCTCAAGAGTGCCGGGCAAAACTTTGGTTTGGGTCGTTATGAACGCGATATCTATCTCTCCCTGTTGTACGCCGGCAATTAACCGTTTCGAATTGTCGACGATAAGCGAAACTTTTGCTTGGGCATCCAACTTCTCGAAACCGTCATTGTGGACGAATACCGCCTCAGCCATGCTGTCTATCATTCCCAGGGACAGCGAAATCTTTTCCATGGCTAAGCCGCTCAGCCGGAGCTCTAAGTTGCGTACCGTATCTTCCAGGTCTTTGGCGGTGGTATAGAGCAACTGGCCGGCCGGTGTGGTTTTGGTCTGCCTGCCCTCCCGGACTAGCAGCTGGACTCTCCATTCCTGCTCAAGCTTTTTTATCACCGACGACAGGGCGGGCTGGGAGATGTTGATGCTGGCAGCGGTTTTGGTAAAGTTACCCGTCTCTACCAGCAGTATGAATTTCTTCAGTCGGTCATCCATATACAGGCCTCACAACCAGTACTCGCAAAACGTTAGTATAACAATTATTTATAGCACTATTCAGTAATTATATTAGATTTTAATGGATCATTTGCCTATTATCAATGGTATACCGTGTGAAAAAGTCCGGAATACCGGCTAACATTCAAAAGGGAGATCCATGAACGATACGAAGATAAAAGTGGCCATCGTAGGGGTTGGCAACTGCGCCTCGTCGTTAGTGCAAGGCATCCATTATTACCGGAACGCCAAGGCGGACGAATTTGTGCCCGGAGTCATGCATGTTAATTTTGGCGGCTATCATATCAACGATATCGAGGTAGTAGCTGCGTTCGATGTCAATGCCAATAAGGTCGGCAAGGATGTGGCGGAAGCCATTTATGCCGAACCGAACAATACTACCGTGTTTGCCAAGGTGCCGAAAATCGGCGTGAGGGTCAGCATGGGGCCACGGCTCGACGGAGTAAACAAATATACTGCCACGGTAGTGCCCATTAGCGATGCGGCGGAAGTTGACGTGGTGAAAGTGTTGAAGGACAGCGGCGCCGAAGCCGTAATCAACTATCTGCCGGTCGGCTCCCAGGAAGCAACTGAATTTTACGCTCAAGCCGCTATTGACGCAGGCTGCGGGTTCGTGAACTGCATACCGGTGTTCATCGCATCTAACCCCATCTGGGCGAAAAAGTTCCGGACTGCCGGACTGCCGGTAATTGGTGACGACATTAAAGCCCAGGTGGGGGCGACAATTACCCACCGTACACTGGTAAACCTGTTCCTGGACCGCGGCATGAAAGTCGAGCGCACCTACCAGCTCAATACCGGCGGTAATACTGACTTCATGAACATGCTGGAACGCGAGCGGCTGGCAAGTAAGAAGCTGTCGAAAACCGAGGCCGTGCGGTCTATGATAGAAGCCCGCGGCCAAACTATTTCCGACGACGATATCCATGTCGGCCCGTCAGACTACGTGCCCTGGCAGAAAGATAATAAGATCTGTTTCCTCAGGATCGAGAGCAAACATTTCGGCGACGTGCCAATGAACCTTGAACTGCGGCTATCTGTAGAGGACTCACCCAATTCCGCAGGCGTGGCTATCGATTCGATACGCTGCTTGAAATTGGCGCTGAACCATGGCTTATCCGGGCCGATCATAGAACCGGCCGCTTATTTCCAAAAATACCCGCCGGAGCAGATCGAAGACCGGGCTGCCCGGGATTTGGTTGAGCGGTTTATCGTCAAATATGGCTATAATCCTGCTATTCCTCGTGGCGCCAAGAAAGCTAAAGCCGGGCGCGAAAAAGTTTTGGCTGCTGCTAACGCTTAAGCCTACTACTAGAACAGCAACCGGACGGTCAATAAGTAGCCCGGTCAGGGACCGGACGGCGGGGTTGGCGGAGGGCCGCCCGGTGAAGCGGGAGGCGTGGGCGCGACGGGTAACTCGGGATCATCTATGGGAAGCGGAGTGACGGGAGGATCTTCTTCGGTAGGCTCCGGCTCGTCTTCGGGGTTCGGCCCGGGAGTTTGCGGTTCCTCTTCCTCTTCCTCCTCCTCTTCTTTCTTCTTGTCGTCTTTTTTGGTTTCCGGCTTAGGTGCCGGTTTGTCGCAGGTGCCCGACGGCTCGGTGCCTTTTATGAATACTTCTTCGTAGGTGGCTTGGCTGTTGCCGTCCAAGGACCGCAGCCCGCTGCCCGTACAGATACGGATGGAGGCGACACCGTAAGGCCGGGTGAACTCCTCGCGCGGTGTACCGGATAGGTATTTTATCATGGTATTCCGCCAGACGATGCCGGCGCTGCTCGATCCGGCCAGTCCGCGCATCGGCTGATTCTCGTTATTCCCCATCCATACGCCTACTACTGCGCTTGGCGTGTAGCCTATGGTCCAGGCGTCTTTGTTGTCATTGGTCGTGCCGGTCTTGACGGCTACCTGGCGGCCCGGGACAGTCAGGCTGCTGCCGAATGTCGCAGCGCGCGCCTGGTTGTCGGATAGTATCGATGAGGTCAGGAAGGCGGCATCGGAGCTGATTATCCGTCGGGCCGATGCCCGTTCTTCGGTAAAGAGTTCTTTTTCGAATTTGTCTTTAATCGACAGCACCATGACCGGGTTGTGCTGCTCGCCTTTGTTGGCGAAGGTGCCGTAGGCGTGTACCATGTCATAGAGTTTAGTTTCTGCGGTGCCGAGTGCTAACGACAGGCCGTATTTGTCCGGCTCATTGACGGTGGTTACGCCGAAGCGTTGGGCGGCCTTAGCGGCCCTGTGGACACCTAGTTTCTGCATGACTTCGACGGCCGGAATGTTCAGCGACAGCGCCAGTGCGGTACGGGTAGTGGCGGTGCCGCGGTAGCGGAAATCGTAGTTGGTCGGTCGGTAGGTGCCGCCATAGGCTTTCGGCTTATCCTCCAGCATGGAAGCCGGCGTGATAAGCCGCATGTCCAGGGCTTCGCTGTAAAATATCGGCTTGAAGCTGGAGCCGGGCTGCCGCGGGCTGGTTGCCATATTCACCTTGCCGAAGGTCGGGTCGTTCCAATCGACGCTGCCTACCAGGGCGCGGACATGGCCGGTTCTCGGATCGATTGCTACCAGACCGGCATTGCGGGCGCCGTCGCTGCCAAGCCGGGACACTTGTTGGCGGACGTTTTCCTCGCCGGTCTTTTGCCACTGCAGATCCAGTGCGGTGGTCACGTCATAGCCGGAACGGACAACGGCTTCTTCGCCATACTTTTCTTTCAACTCCTCCAACACCATCTCGGCATAGTGCCGGGCGTGCTGATTATTGTCGGCGACGGCCGCTTGGTTATAGGCTAGTTCCTGGCCTAGGGCGGCCGCCTTCTCGGTGCTAGTTATCAGGCCGGCTTCAACCATGCTGTCAAGTACCCGTTCTTGTTGCTTCTTTGCCAGCGTCGTGTCGCCGCTTATGGGTGAATAAGCACTGGGCGCCGGCAGGACACCAACCAGCATACTGCTTTCAGCCAATGTCAGGTCTGCGGGTGTCTTACCGAAATACGTCTTGGCGGCATCGCCGATGCCGAAGGCTCCTTCGCCGAAATATACAGAGTTCAGGTACATTTCCAGTATCTCATCCTTGGTATAGCGCCGCTCCACGGCTATGGCCAGCGATAGCTCCTGGTATTTGCGGAGGAAGTTTTTTTCGGATGTCAGCAGTTTGTTCTTGACAAGCTGCTGCGTAAGCGTGGATCCGCCGTAGCGGGTGGCGTCCCGGTTTAGTACGTTACTGTACAACGCGACAGCCATACCGCGCAGCGAATATCCCTCGTGCTTGCGAAAGTCTCTGTCCTCGCTGGCGATGAGCGCATTTTCGACAATGTTTGATATGTCCGGAAGTGTTACTGCCTCGCCGGTTTGTATCTGTCCCATTTTGTAGAATATTTCGCCGTTACGGTCGCGCATTACTACACCGGTGCTGTTGTGGTTCATCAGCCGGTCGCGGTCGGCAATATCCCGCGCGTAATACGCGTAAGTCAGCATAGGCGTCAGCAGCAGGAAAGCAACTACAATGCTGCTCATAATTATCAGCCGGCGACGGGTCAGGTACGGCCGGAGCCTATAGCGGATTCTGCCAAAAAAATGCTTCAGAAAATACTTCATTGTAAGAACGCCGGCATTGTTTATTAGTAAAATAGTTCAATTGGTATATAATATTTTTACCACATTACAGCATAAAAAGCAACTTTCTTTGACGAGTTTCCAGCAAACCTCCAGCCGGTTGCGCCGAAGAAACTCCCCTAGTCATCAGGTGTGAAAATCAGCAGAGCATTAAATTCAAATGTGGATTCAAGCACCGGTGAAGCTCCGAAAGGCAAACTGGCGAGCTCAACTAGAAGCGGAACAACCAGCAACACCTCTTGCGACTTCACGGGCGGTGGGTTTTATGTTCTAAATGGGCACCGCATTTACGCTATTGACAGTATAGGTAGGTATGGTATATTGAATCGGTCATTGTTCCGAATGTGAGGAAGGTTAAGGTATGGCTGGCGGTAGAGACGACTCGAAGGATGTAAACCCGGCTCCGGCAGGGAGGCATGTGTGCACCATGTGCGGCGAAGGTACATGTGGCGGGCACAAAATTCCACTGGAGAAGCGGGTCGAAATCCGAGAGGCGTACCAGGAAGAGAACGACGGTGAGCTTCCGCCTCACCTGAGATAAAGGTTCGGCGGCCCGCATGTGCTCAGCGGATATCCGCTGGCATGCGGGCCGCCAGCCCTCGCCTTACCACTACCTCCGTCAGAAAGATGATACAAAGACCGCTGAAGAGGACACCCATTCCGTCGCTTTCGCCCAATTTGCCAACCGTGCCGGTACGTCGGTATGCGGAACGAATCGAAATGATGAAACGAAGTTTCACGCCCGAGCTTCAGCAACTACCCAAAAACTCTCGTCGAATCACTACAGAAGTAGGAAATGTTTGAGCAGTCTGCTCCATATCCCATCATCCTGCACATCCCAACGAGAGTTTTTTTCATGCACGGTTGCCCTGTCATGGTGAGTTTTAACCCGAATTCCGTGCCGTTAATTTTCTTTGCGCAGGACAATATACGCAAGATTGGGCTCTTCATGGTTGGTGTCAATTTTCCGGAAGTCGTCACGATAGACAGCTTCTAGCGATATGCCTTTTAGCTTGTTTACCACTGACAGTACTTCAGACAGACGCCACATCCGTTCGGTCATCGATTCACGGTGCCAAGCCGACCACGCGCCATCAACGTCCCGGGTTCGAATATAGACATCAAAATCGATTAAGTTTTTTGCATGGTCTTGGTAGTTCAGCCAAATACGCTGGAAACGTTCAGTGGCGAACATAGTAATTGGCTGGGCGTAAAAATCAACTTGCCATCCCTGGAAAGTTCGTATATCAAATAGTAGCAGCCCTTTGCTCGCCACATGTTGTATGAGATTCATGAGCATTTGGCCAAGTTCCTTGGGGTTTAAGGCAAAGTTAGAACTATAATCGGTCCACACGACCGCTGATGCGGCTTTTGACAACTGTAGTGAACGAATGTCAGCCTCGACTAACTCAATGCCGGGGTAATTTGCGCTCAGCCGGAACGCCTCCGAGAGCATCGGACGGGAATTATCGAACGCCATTATATTGCTCATTCCCAGGCCTGCCAGCTGCCTTGAAAGGGCTGCTGTGCCGCAGGCGGCTTCGATGATCAGCTCATCCTTAGCAATGCCATGGTTTTCTAATACCGCGCTAATAAATGTAGCTACCCCGCCTTGGATATAATCGGGGCTGTCCTCGTTATAAATCGGGGCAAAGACCGACCAGGCAGGTTGTTTCTTGAGCTGCCCTAGTTTTTTGTCGATTTCGGCGGCTACTTTTTTTGTATTTTCGTCCGCATCTCTTGCCCACTCGCCAAATTGTCCCGACTCTTGCTTGGCAAGCTGCCGGAGTTTGGCAAGCGACATGGAATGTAAGCTGTCCGCCGAAGTATCCAGAGTCTGCATAGTAGCCTCTGCCCTACCGCTTCGGCTGGTTTGCAAGAACCTCTGTACAATCTCTTGTGCCTCCCCGGTTGTCGAGTACGATGCGCCTTGCAGTAAATCGTGGGTTATATAAGAACTAAAGTCTTTGCCCTGCGCTAGTACCAAAGTCGGCTTATGGAACAGCAGTGCTAGTGTCATCTCATGCCCTACCCGTATATCTTCTTCGGTAGCTTCGATGATCACTACGTCTGCCGACGCAATACCCTGCCGGATAAACGCGTAGTGGGCTTGGTCCTTATTAAGCCCCTGTTTTTGTAACTGCTGTAACGAAGTCAGGTATCGGCTAGTTTCTTCCGGTGTTATGACCCGGCTAACTTTCTTAATTTCTGCAAGAACGGCATCGATGAAAGGCTGGTAGCTTTTTTTGCCGGCAAATGGGGTGGTAAAGAAAACGTTCATGAGAATATTGTAACAGTGCACAGGGAGGTTGATGCAACATTTGACGCAGTAGAGGTTATCATGGTATAATAGTATATGAGAAACACCATGGCCTACTACGAGAATTCAGCCCAAGATTTAATAGGTTTTGACCCCACGCCGCTTATTGCCGGCGGTATCGATGGTATCAGCGCTTTTGCGCTAGATAGCCAGGGCCATTCACCAGAGCTTGACCGGTTAGCCGTGCGGTCCGCGTTGCTGGGTGAAGAGACCGCCCGTCCATTCCACGGGATAGACGAGACGGACATGTGGCTGGAGCGCGTCAAGGCTCTTGAAAGTTCCGCAACCAGCGAAGCCGTGGCACGTCAAACCCGGGAATTACTCAAACCTTGGGATAAAGCAGTAGAGCGTGCAGTGGTACTGGGTACGGCGGCGCTTGCCGAAGCTGTTGCCTTTGATGTACTCGAAGGCTGGCCAAAGTCTAGGGAGATTGGCCAGTTCCCTGCCCAGAGCGCCGTAGGAAGAAATTTCGGCAGCTCCAACACAGAAAAACGTTTCATGATCGGCAGACGAGATCTAGGCAGCAGCACATTGGTTGACGGGAGCGGGGAAACAGCTGAGTCGTTGTCCGTCGAAGCTCTTTTTCTGGAAGCGGACAATGCCGAACTTACCGCTTCCGAACACAACCCGTTGGAAACGTATTATAACCGGATGCGGATGAGCAACAGGTGGAGACTTGGAGCAATTGCTATTACGCACGAAAAAGCAGTCCGCAGACTAGGCCTCTCAGATGTAAATGGAGTAATATCTTCTAGAACGGTAATACTTCAGAGTGGCTACATGCAGCCCGACATTTACAGAAAGCAAAAGCTACTAGGCGTTAGTCTTTCCAAGCAGGGCGAAGGCGAGTATGATTCCCCTAACTCCCGTGGTCGGTCCAGCGCCGATGTTTATGAATATGGTCCCGTTCATGACGCCAGTCATGACGCACGCGTTAGCAGCGTTCCTCGGCTAAGAGTAGTACGCAATACCCTAAATGAGATTCGTAAGCTAGTGCCAGCGGGCGGCGCTACATGGCAAATGATGCTAGACGTGGATCCTGCCGAAGCTGGCAGGTTGGCGTCTCTCGACCTACGTGACCATCGGGAAAGTAATGCAGATGCTGGATTGTCGGAGCAGGAAGGTTACTGGGCCAAGCTCCTACGAAATATTCGATCAATTGGACGGATTTGAAACGTTTGAGCATTGCCCGCGCTAATGCTTGTACGATTCGTCCACAAAAGATTCAGGAGGA
>JBGTNV010000175.1:0-2164 GCA_041742875.1 Saccharimonadales bacterium (SeqCode)
GGGAAGGAAAAAGTGAGTGTGGGTCAGAGTACTCCCACCGCCGGCTCGCCCTCTGCTATACTACTTACATCGGTAAATTCGGAGACAGCATGAAAAAATTAGGCCGCTTTTTGGCTCAGTACAGATATTTTACAGCCGCTATCACGGCGGCGCTCATTGCGCTGGGTCTTGACCTCAGCGGAGCCGACACGACGGCACACTGGTTACTCGGGATTGTGTCAGTCGCAGCCACACTGCCGCTTATTAAAGATATGTGGCAACACATACGCAGCGGCGGCTACGGCATCGATATTCTGGCGTTGACATCAATCCTGGCTTCGGTAATCTTAGGTGAATTCTGGGTGGCGATCGTAATTGTCATCATGCTAACCGGCGGCCAGGCTCTCGAAGACTACGCCGAACGCCGTGCAAAATCAGAACTCAATGCCCTGCTGACGAAAACACCGCAAAAAGCAACGGTCATGCGCGGCCGAAAGAGTGTCGAAATCCCGGCCCACAGCGTCGAGACCAACGATACTATCCTGCTTAAACCCGGCGAAGTCGTACCGGTTGACGCAGTTATCCTGGAGGGCGGAGGCAGCTTCGATGAATCCAGCCTGACCGGCGAAAGTACTCCCGTCAGTAAGCAAAAAGGTGACACATTGCTCAGCGGTTCCATCAACCTGGACGGCGCCATTACCGCCCGTTGTCTGCGCAAGGCCAAGGACAGCCAGTTCGAGCAGATTGTCAAGCTCGTCCGGATCGCCAGCCAGTCCCAAGCGCCGTTTGTGCGGCTAGCCGACCGCTACGCCGTACCCTTCACCATCTTCGCCTACCTCATTGCCGGCACCGTCTGGTTTATCAGCGGCGACCCGATGCGGTTTCTGGAAGTTATCGTCGTTGCCACACCCTGCCCGCTCTTGCTGGCAGCGCCAATAGCCATCATATCCGGCATGTCACGGAGCGCTAAACGGGGCATTATCGTCAAAAACGGCGGCGCATTGGAGCGCCTGGCCGAAGCCCGCAGTATCGCTTTCGATAAAACCGGCACTCTGACGCTTGGGCAGTTGGAAGTCAGCAAGGTTATCGCCATCAAACCGTTTGGCAAAGAATCAGTATTGGCGGCAGCGGCCAGCCTGGAGCAGCACTCCAACCACATACTTGCCAAGGCAATCGCCAACGAAGCTACAGCCCGGAAAATCAAAGCCGCCAAAGTCAAGCAGCTGCGCGAAACCGCCGGCCAAGGCCTAACCGCAAGTTATAACGGCAAGCAGGTCCATGTCGGACGCTTAAGCTATCTGCAGGCCCAAAAGGTGAAGGTGCGGCAATTGCCTGACGTCAACCAGACCGCTACGTATGTGGCTATCGGCGGCGAGCTGGCCGGCATCATTACTTTTAGAGACAGCATAAGACCCGAAAGCAAAGGCACAATCGACAGACTGCGTAAGCTCAAATTCGACCGGATACTTATGGTAACCGGCGACAACAGAGCCAACGCCGACGCCGTAGCCAAACAGATCGGTATCTCCGCCGCCAACGTCACGGCCGAAGCCTTGCCGGCAGACAAGTTGGCAGTTATCGAAAAAATCCCCGAACGGCCGGTTGCTTTCGTCGGCGACGGCATCAACGACGCACCGGTGCTGACCGCGGCCGATGTCGGCATCGCGATTGGCGGTCACGCCCGCGGCTCTACCGTCGCCAGCGAATCAGCCGATATCGTCATCATGCTGGATAACGTTGGGCGCGTCGCTGAAGCTGCCCAAATTGCCGACCGCACCTTCCGTATCGCTCGTCAGAGCATCCTCATCGGCATATCCATCAGCCTGGGCCTGATGCTGGTGTTTGCCACCGGCCGCTTCACCCCGTTAGCCGGTGCGCTGGCCCAGGAAGTTGTTGATGTCATTGTCGTTCTCAACGCACTACGGGCACATGGCCCGCTTTTCCGAAAGAGCGCCTGAGCACAACCAACAGCCCCAGGCATTACACGTTTAGTGCAATCCGGGATGAAATGCGAGCACCGGAACGCAAGCTTACTAGCGGTACGCTGGAGTGAGGAGCGGAGACTTATCGCCCGGAATGTGCGAACATGTAATGCCTGGTTCTAGAACACGTATACCCCGATAATAACCGACAACGGCACAAATAGATTATCCGTACCGCCGACGGCAACATTCTCGAAGACCGT
>JBGTNV010000176.1:0-6944 GCA_041742875.1 Saccharimonadales bacterium (SeqCode)
TGCTGGAGCGCTACGGCAGCATTGCCGCGAAGAAGCAGATTGCCTTGACGTTTGATGACGGCCCCGATCCTATCTATACACCGCAGATATTGGATATATTGGCAAAAAATAATGTCCAGGCAACCTTTTTTGTTACCGGCGCCAACGTAGTCAAGCACCGGGACATTGCCCAGCGGGAAGTCCGTGAAGGCCACCTGGTAGCCAACCATACCTTCAGCCATGTTGATTTTGACCTGATAGCCGGCAAGCGCGGCGAGCAAGAAATAAACCAGACGGAGCGGGTCATTACGGCTGCTACCGGCACAAAATCTTCATTTTTCCGCCTGCCGTACATGGGGGAAGATGAGCAGTCGATGCGCGACCATTTGTTCGGCATCCTAACCGCCCAGCGAATGGGCTATACTATTGCCTCAAATAATTTTGACTCGGTTGACTATGACTTCACGGGCAGCACCCGGCCGAAATTTCCCAAGCTGGATGGCTCCAGTCTGATTGTGCTGCTGCATGATTCCGGCGGCGACCGGACTAAAACCATAACCTACCTCAAGGAACTAGTGAGCCGAGCCAGGGCCGAAGGCTACCAGTTTGTCAACTTGAACCAGATGTACACTCAGCAGCCGGCGCTGTACGGTACGGCTGTACCCAGCCTGGCCGACAAGACATCGCTCGCCCTGGCAAGTTCGATTTTGGTCTGGCCGCAGCAGATAATCGGCAAATTGTTCGTATTGACGGTAATTACACTGCTGCTGACGATGATCGTAAATGTCGTGCTGGCTATGTTCAATAAGCGCCGTACCCGATATGCCCGCCGTAAGCGCGGCTATAACCCGTTAGTAAGCGTGGTGATTTCGGCCTACAACGAAGAAATGGTCTTGGATAATACGGTGCGTTCGCTGCAACATTCGCATTACCGGAATATAGAAATAGTTATCGTTGACGATGGATCCAAAGATGGTACGTTCGCGGTTGCCAAACAACTGGCTAAGCGCTATAAACGTGTCCGCGCCTTCACTAAAACGAATGGCGGCAAGGCTTCCGGCTTGAATCTTGGCATCGAACAAGCCAAAGGCGAGATTATCATCGGTATTGATGCTGATACCGTCTTCCCTCCGGCTACCATTACCCGGCTCATCCGGCATTTTATCGATCCCGAAGTTGGTGCAGTGGCCGGCAATGTTAAAGTCGGCAATGTGCAGAATATGATTACCCGGTGGCAGGCGCTGGACTATATCATCGGTATTCATATCGAGCGTAATGCCCAAGCACTTTTGGGGGCCGTCATGATTGTGCCGGGAGCCTGCGGTGCCTGGCGCCGTGAAGCCGTGCTGGCCGCCGGCGGCTATTCACACCGCACCCTGGCAGAAGATTTCGACCTGACTCTCAGTATCCAACGGCTTGGCTATAAAGTCTTGCAGGACAACTCCGCCCACAGCTACACCGAAGCGCCTGACAATATCCACGCCCTGAAAAAACAGCGGTTCCGCTGGATGTACGGCAACGTCCAAGCCTATTGGAAGCACCGTGATATGATATTCCGCCGCCGGCACGGCTGGGCGGGCATGTTCGTGTTGCCGATGGCCATATTTAACTTCGCACTGCCAATCGTGTTTGTGCCGGTACTTATGTTTGTGGCGCTGGAGAACATTGTGTCTGGCAATGGATGGTCGCTGGTGCTGTTCTTCTTCGTTACGGTCGCTATCCAGGCCACTATGGCGACCATAGGAGTTTTACTTGCTAACGAGCGTCTTTCTTTACTCTGGGCTATTCCCATGACCCGACTGATGTACAGCCCGATGCGCACCATCCTCATGTACCGGACCGTCATAAACATCTTGCGAGGAGTGGCGGTCGGCTGGAATAAGCTCCAGCGTACCGGCGCCGTACAGTACAAGGGAACTGTCAAACGAGTCAAGACGCTCACTCCCGCGCCGCTGGCCGAGCAGGAGTAAGCTGTCGGAGTATAAACGAGTGCATACAGACACCGTACCTTGGTCAGCAACATCTGAAGGCACTCGTCAGACTGCTGCTTTGGCGGGGCATTTCAGGGTGCGGTGTCTATAGTTTACTCTGCGCCGGTAACGCGCAAACTTTCGATTTTGCCGGGCAGAGCTGCAACCTGTTGGACAGTGTAGTTGGTTTGCAAGAGGCTGAACGGCAGGTTTTGGACGGTGCTATTGTAATCGGCCACGGCGCTTTCTATCTCTTGGAAGCCTTGCGCGACCGAACCATCATTGCGTTGGCGGTGGCCGGATGCTAATAGCTCGAAACCATCCGCGGCTTGGTCTAACATGGCAGCGGTTGGCTGGATGACCGGTTCGAAGCCGACGGACGGCTTCAGGGCGCGTACCCGGGCGGCTTGGCGACGGAGGTCGTTGCCCTGCTCTTCCAGCTCGGCAACGCGGCCGGCCAGCAAGCTAGTGTCGCTGATTTGGTTCAATTCGGATGTATAGGTTACGAAGGGTGTCAGGCGGGCGAAGTACTGTCCGAGGAAATCCACTAGCCGGCCGTATTGCATCAGAACGTCGTTGCTCTGCCCTGCTACTTGCAGTGACTTATGTTTGTCGGTCCAGGCTGCCCGGTAGTTTCCGCTGTAGCCGCTGAGCTGCAGGCGCGGCAGGGTCTGTGCCTCGGTGTTGAACCGTCCCAATTCGGCACTGCACTTGCGGATGGCCGCCTGGATGTCGCGGACATTTTGTTGTTTTAGCGCAAGTTCAATATCCGGCGCGTAAAATATCCGGAAGTTATTGGTATTTGCCAATGCGCCGAAGCAGTCTTGCAGCTGTGCCGCAGCATTGCTCAGACGTTTTTCGTATACATCGGCGTGCTGGTTCGGCCGGATAACCTGGGCAAATACCAGCAACCCGACACCTAATAGCACGGCCGCTATGATACCGGCGCGTTTCAGATTGGCACCGTGCTTGTGCGTAGGGGGGTAAAGCTGCCCGGGTACACTCATATCAGTTGTACTCTACATCTTGCAGGGCGCTATGGCAATGTTGACCCACACCCGCTTCTTCCTTCCCGGGGACTGGACTGCCGAGTGCAGCCGGAGTGACCGCAGGCCACGCCGCGCGGAGCGTGCCCCGGGAAGGAAGAAGCGGGTGCGGGTCAGGGGGCGATGTCAGGATCGCGGCCGGCGTGCATACAGGCAGAACTTTTAACGCCGGATGTACTGGTGCACGAATGTGCTGATCTCGACATAGTGGCTGGAGAACAGCCAGACGGCTACCAGGATCAGCAGCGGCAATATGATGAAGTGCTCGACTTTTTTGCCGGTGGTGATCCGCAGGCGCTTGACCGGCGGGAAGCCGAATTTCCACGGGATTGGCAATAGCCACGGCACGCCTTCTTTGGTGAAACTATCCATTACCAAGTGGGATACCATGCCGATCATAAACGCCCACCATACCAGGCCGATATCGACATTCGGCATGATGGGGTGCAGGAATTGCAGCAGCAGGTTGGTCAAAAATCCAAACAGCGCCAGTCCGAGTATAGAATGGCTCAGGAAGCGGTGGCCGCCCAGCGTCCGGCCGATCAGCCGGCCGAATATGCCGCCGACCGGCAGGTTCCGCCAAAACGGTGCCGTCGGCTGGTCGATGTCCGGCGCGATGCCGCCGATCTGGTTTGCCACTACTGCCACAATGGCGGTTGATAACGTGACCGTGCGCAGCGGTTGCGCCAGCACGACAGCGGCCAAAACAGTAATCGCCGCTACGTCATGGGTTCGAGCCATCATATTGCTCTAAGTATACCTAAAATGCCAGCAGCTCCAAATTCCGCTAGAGACACCACACTCAGAACTGTCCCATCAGAGCAGTAGCCTGGTCAGCGCTGTCGGATGTTGTTGACCGGATGGTTCCGGGAATGATGTGTATAGACACGGATCAGGCGTGATCCGGGCGGAAATAGCCGGCATTTAGGCTGGCGCCGTCCGTCGCGTGATTCATGGGCCTGGCTAAAAATATCGCGTATGGTTTGCATAATGTGTCTCCTGTAATAATTGTTAGTCGCCGTAGTTAGCTGGTTGATAGTTGGTTAGCGGCTTTGGTGCCGATCAGCGTCCATTGATTGTCTTCGAACTTCAGCCGGAATGTCGTGCGGCCGTCGGTCATGTCAAATAGCCGGACGATGCGCTGCCCTTTGCGGATAAGGCACTGCAGACCGTCCTGGAAGCTGACGGTAGTGTTGCCGAATTCCACTGAGCGGGGGTAGGTCTTCAGCACATCGTTGCCTCTGAAGTAGAAAGAATTAACGGTAACGATTTGGTTGATAGCGGTCATATATAAGCTCCTGTAAGAGATAGTGGGTTTAAAAGTTGAAATAATTTGCAATAAGCGTTGCATTAAAGAGACCGATGCACGGGGTGGTGTATCAGCGAACGGCTTAAGAGAAAGCAGCTATGACAGCGGGAAGCGCAAAACCGTTCCGTATGCTATCCCTATACTTCCATTGCCCGGAAGCGTGCTGAGAGCTATTACTTATATATCCAGATGGGGGCGCGCAGGGACCGGAGTGTGCTTGCCGAAAGTTGAATAAAGTCTGTGTGCGATGGCGATGAAGCGACTGGAACAGACGCTATTCCGCTCATGCTCACATGACTATCAGTAATTATAGGCCTTTGCCGTTGCCTGTCCAGGCTAGTTTTTCCTGTAATTACCGGGTATATACGCGGAATTCCCTGAGTATGAATGTAGGCAATAATACAATGATCGTTGGACGCTCTAACAGGCTGAGGATCAGATGCCGACACTGGATCAATCAATTATGCTAGGATTGCTGTATGGATATACCTTCTGATGATTCGCTGCATAAGCTTCAAAAATATATTTGGCAGATGAATATCGACCGAGGCTTCAACACCAAAGACCCCAGCAAGAAGCTGGTGATGCTGATGGAAGAAGTCGGCGAACTGGCCAAAGCGACGCGCAAGGTCGCGGGATTGAAGTTCACGGACACTACAAAACAGACCGAACTCAAAGAAGAGCTGGCCGATGTCCAAATCGTCTTGCTCGGCCTGGCCAGTATGCTCGATGTCGATATGTTCGAGGCAGTCGTGGCAAAGGAACAGAAAAACCGCCGGCGGCATTGGAAATGAAGATAATTCACAGAACATACTAGCCAGCTATGCGAAAGTGATGATATAATAAGCTGTTTTCCACAACGGGAGACCACTGGGTAACCCCCATCGCACATCCGGAGGTAAAAAGTGTATTCCTTCGTCAATTCCCAGATCGCTAACACTGCTCTCGACCTTGTGGCTCCGGCCATCGACTCCGGTATAGAACGCGGGGTCTTCGGGGGGCAGTATCTGTTCACAGTAGTAGGACTGCGCCGCGTAGCCGGTTTGATGCCGCACAGGGATGTGCTTAATCAACTGCGTAACTACCGGAATAGCAATTCCTATATCACGGTTGCAGAGCGGAGGTTCGGCGGGTCTGGAGAATGGGAACTTCCCTACGACGACATTGCTCACGGCAAAGCTGAGAAGACCGGACGCACCGGGCTCGATACGCGCGAGTTGCATTTCCAGCAGTCGGAGCTTATCCTGCCTGGCGACGTCAAGTACTGGGGCAGTGTCATCAAGCACAACATAGTAGTTGCCAGCAGCGGCTTTAAGTCCCGCTACGATGAATTGGTCTCGCGCATGGTCATAGAGGCTATGTTCACATTTATCGAGGACTTGCTCGAAGAGCAGCAGGCTGGTGACGGTCTCTACTACCACGCCTGACCGCGTGAAGACGGGCCCGGAGGAGCACAGAATTATAGAGCCGCAAGGCTCCCTCCGGGCCGGGCCCTTGCACACGCTTTAGCCTACGGCTACAGTTTCCACTTTTTGTGGTTTAGTGTGCAGGGTCCTTTCGTCTTTATGCTGCCTGGTGTTCCGGCCGCTGACCGGAGGTCTTTTGCCATTTTCCGGGAAACGTAGTACGGTAGAAGTGCTGCCCTGGCGGGGAGTGAACGCAGTGCGGCATTGTACAACGTACATCGTACGTATTGTTTTTAGCAAGAATCTATCGTGCATCCGCGTGAATAACACGTGAATAACAAAAGCGCGGATTGTGATGTGAAGAACCCTTAAGTATCACGCATGAAAGGAGGGGCGTATGGATAGAGAACGCGTAGAGATAACTTCGCCGCGCTCACCCGCAGAACTAAGGCGTATGGGTGCAGTAGTGCTACCCGACTTATTGGTTGCTCAAGAGTATGCGGCACGGCATGCAGATTTCTTGCAGATAGCCGGCCAAACCGCGATAGAAAATATCCAGGGAAGAAACTACGCTGCCGGAAACTAAGCTGCCGGGAGTTTGTTCAGGGCTAATCAGGACTAAGTTGTAGGCTGTTGAGCCTGCAGCCAGCGATACAGGATGCCCGAAGCGCCGGCTATGAGTACGGTCATGGCGCCGGTGAAGATGCCGCCGATGAACGGGATGCTATTTAATACGCCTGCCGCTATAGCGAAGACGATGCATGCGCCGATCATGCCCCAAACTTTTGCCTTGTGGCCTCCGGCCAAGCGCTTACTCTCGGACATGGCGGCTAGCGGGCTGTTGGCTTTGTCGGTTGCGTTATACGGGCTGAAATAGAACCAGGCCATGGTCCAGATGATCGGTATGATAAACAGGAGTGCGGATAGCGCTATTGCTAAAAAAGCCAAAATTGACGCGCCAAGGACATAGAAATACTTCGCGGCATCGAAACGCATAAATTCGGCGATTGAGATGGATTTACGGTCGGCTATGGCCAGTGCGTAAGTTGGCAACGCCAGTAGAAATAGTAAGCCCACAGCAAGGGTAAGCCCTATCTCGGGCGATGACAGTAAGCCTGCGGTGCTGACCCCGGAGTCTGGAGTTAAGGGTTCTCCGCTTTGAGCCATTGTGCTGACGACACCTATTACCACGTAAGCCGCGATGACGACGTAGGCCGGTTCGGGGTTTTTCTTA
>JBGTNV010000177.1:0-2452 GCA_041742875.1 Saccharimonadales bacterium (SeqCode)
CATCCGAAGTGCCATAGTAGCGTGGCTCGCAGTCAATACCAAATCGGCGTCTATTTCGACGGGTTCGGGTGCACTCTGATCGTAAGGGTTAGTCGGTGTTTCCATACAGTAAATGAAGCGTAGCTTAAATATCAGTGCCACGCTGTATGATATGTAACAAGTCGCGCTTTAGCTAACGAGTTGTGTGATGTTTTTCGATGTTTGGTTAACCAGGGTTGCTGGTAAGGTCTGGCGCGATTGTCTCTGATTTCGCCGGCTTGCGTTAGACCCGCTTGACCTGCAAACTGTCCAGCTCGACAGGGGTTTCGCGGCCGAACATGTTGACCAGGACTTTGAGTTTGCCCTTCTGAGGGTCGATCTCGGAGATCGAGCCGTCGAAGCCTTTGAACGGGCCGTCGGTGATGTTGACGACGTCGCCGAGGTTGTAGTCGATCTTGTGCTTCGGCTGTTCCAGGCCCATGCGCTTCTGGATCTTGTCGATTTCGTCCTGCATGATGGGGGTCGGTTCGGTGCCGGAGCCGACGAAGCCGGTGACCGACGGTGTGTTGCGCACGATATACCAGGCGTCTTCACTCATCTTCATTTCGACCAGCACATAGCCCTGGAAAATGCGCTTCTCGACGACTTTGCGCTTGCCGTTTTTGATCTCGATCATCTTTTCCTTCGGCACCAGTACCTGGAAAATCTTATCCTTCATTTCCAGGCTGTTGGCGCGCTGGCGTATGGATTCGGCGACTTTTTCCTCGTAACCGCTGTAGGTGTGGATGGCGTACCATTGTTTGGTTGTGTCGTAGCGTTTGTTCGCACTCATATGATTTATCTAATACTCCGTTATTTCACATTCCGCTGCGTTAATACTGTGCTTATAAATTCAGGATGAATTTTCTAAATAGTTTATCAAGGACGTAATCGACGGCGGCGACGATAACTCCGAAAATGATTGAAAATATGATAACCGCAATGGTCAGGTCACGGGTCTGACGGAAGTTAGGCCAGGTAACGAGCCGAAGCTCGCGCCAGGCGCTGCGGAAGTATGGCGGTACCAGTATGTAGCCGATAACACGGAAAAATTTATAGCGTCCGAGGTAACGGAAAACCGGGCGGAATATCCGGCCGATCAGCCGGAACGGAGCGCCGAGGATTTTGCCGGCAATGCTCGGCCGGTGCGGCTCAGCAGCTTTGGCGGCTGCGGTGGCGCTTTGCTCGCGGATTGATTGCGGTGAGGCACGCAAGCGGCGTTTTTTGTTGTTTGAGGTGTTGACCGTATTTTCGGACGGTGTCTCAGCAGCGGAATCGTCGTCTGCCTTTGCCATGTTGTGCTTCGCCTCCAAATGCTTTCAAAATAAAATTCACAGTAACAGATTCAAAACAACCGATTCACCGTAGCTCACATTAAAAAAGCCTAAGTGATACTTAGACCCCGATATGTCAAGCATAGGGCATTGATGCGTACGAGTCAAGGGTTGACTCGTAACTGCCGACTCTTACATAGTATAAGCATGCTATTGTTCTTGACATTGTTGGCGGCGTCGATTGCAGGCGAGCTGCTGCTGACGCTCCGTCCGGTCTGGAGCTTTCGGAGAACAGCGGCGTTAGTATGTCTGATGACGCTGTCATTTGCCTGTGCCGGACTACTCGCAGGGTATATGAATGTTTGGACAGCATTGCTGGTGCTGACCGGTATGTACCGCGCGTTTAACTTGGCCCGGGTAATGGAAGACCGGGTACATGAGCAGTACGCCCGGCACGTTGTGCGCCGGTCGGCGGTATGGTTGGGCGGCGTACAGACGATAGTCAGTATAGGATTTGTGACATTTGACGGACTGCCGGCAGACCTGCTGCCGGCCATGTACGGGTTGGCGGTGCTGCAACTGCTGATAGCCGGATTGCTGGCTTGGTCGGCGTTGCGCCAATTGCGCGTTACCGCACCGGGCTACAGGGCTGGAGCTGCCGTCCATACCGAGAAATTCAATGATCGCACCCTCCCTTCGGTTACGCTGGCTATCCCGGCTCATGATGAAGATACCCAGATGGAAGTCTGCCTGACGGCGGCGCTGGCAAGCGACTATCCGAAATTGGAAATAGTGGTGTTCGATGACTGTTCACACGATAGGACGCCGGAGATTATCCGCGCATATGCCCACGACGGTGTCAGGTTTATCGGCGGACGCGAACCGGACAGCGGCTGGTTGGCCAAAAACCAAGCTTATGAGCGATTGCAGCGTGAAGCCAGCGGTTCGCTCATACTGTTTTGCGGTGTCGATGTGCGCTTAGAGCCCGCCAGTATTCGTCAATTGGTCACAGCGGCGCTACGGCGGCGTAAAACTATGCTGAGCATCTTGCCTCAGAATCCCCTTGCCCGTACCGTACCGCTTGTTCAGGCTATGCGCTACTATTGGGAGATGGTACCGCCGCGACGGCTGTTCAACCGGCCGCCTGTTTTGAGCAGCTG
>JBGTNV010000178.1:0-6441 GCA_041742875.1 Saccharimonadales bacterium (SeqCode)
CGCCGTCCGCGGCAAACTACGGCACGACTACGCCGCCGAATCAGCATTGGTTCACAAACAGCCCGCCCAACCCGGCAGCCCCAATCCCGCAGCCGCCGGCTGGCTCCGCGGCGCCAAACCCTGCCGCACCAGCCGCGGGCGCAGTACCGAACGGGTTAGCGCCGGATGAGGCAGCTTTGGCCCGGTCGCTGAAAGCAAACAGCCAAGACGTATTGCAAGTCAATTACAGCCATATGCGCGTGCTGCGGCCGACGGAAAATGCCGCCGGCGGTACGGCAAATAGCGGCCTGATAAATTACGGCAACTTACCCGGCACAGCCGGCGCGATACAACAGGAAAACAGCGCCATCCCGCCGTCGCTCCCGCCACCTGTGCCGCCAGTGACACGCCATCCTGACCCTGCTATACTGGATCTTGCAAACAACGACGACTTGGACGTGGCCACGATAGCTCGCCAGGCCAATAAAGAGATGCAAAAATCACCCGACGAAGTCGAGATACAACTGCACTAATGATCGTCGGCAATAACGCGTGGTGGGCCACATTACATGTACGTAACTGATAACAATTGGATAGCGGTGGAATTTCCATTAGATCCATTTAGTATGGGCCGGGGAAATTTCCTATGAATCCTTCAGCGCCAAACCAGCCGCAGTACCAGCAGGCGCCGCCCGGCTATTATGGCGGGCAGCCGGGGCAGGGCGGCTATGGCAACCAAGGCGGCTACGGACAGCCGCCGGGTCAACAACAGGGACGGCCGGGACCGGTCGCCAACCCCAACAGCACCCAGAATACGCTGCAAATCGCCGAAATCCGCGACGGGCTGGTCATTATGGGCGACGGCACCTTCCGCTCTGTCGTCATGGCCAAAAGCATCAACTTCGACCTGATGAGCCAATCTGAACAGGAATCGATTGAGTACGCCTACCAGGGCTTCCTTAACTCACTGTATTTTCCGGTTCAGATCTTTATCCGCTCCCAGAAAGTTGATCTGCAACCGTACATCGAAAAACTCGACCGCATACGTACCGAGCACGACAACATGCTGTTAGCGCTGCTTATGGAAGACTATATCGGTTATATCGACGTGTTGTCGCAGTCTACCAACATCATGGATAAAAAATTCTATGTCGTCATACCGTTCGCTACTAATCCCGACGCGGAACGGTCACTTGCTAGCAGCAAAAGCTTTGTTACCGGCTTCGCCGCGCTATTCAACACCAAAGAACAGCACGTGGTCATCAACGAAAAAGAGTTGGACAAAGCCAAAACCGAGCTGCGCAACCGCGTCCAGGCTGTTATGGGCGGCCTGGTGCAGTGCGGCGTAAAGAGTCTGCCGCTCGACACCGAGGAGCTGATCGAACTGTATTATGACACCTACAATCCGGATACGGCTACCCGCCAGCACTTGAAGAATTTCCACGACTTGACGGCCGATATCGTCACCAAAGGCGAAGGCCTGGCACCGCGGAATAACCTGCAAGGAGGGAACGGCTGATGGCTTTCGGTAAAAAGAAGCAGCCCCAGATCGACCCCGTAGCAGTCGCCCAGTCCCAGCGCATGCGCGAAGAGCGCGAAGTCCGGATAGCCTTCCGGCGCGGCATCACTGCTTTACGCGACTTTATTGCGCCGAGTTCGATCGAGCTGTTCAGTGACCATTTTAATCTAGGTACGCGCATGGCGCGTACCTATTATGTCTACGGGTATCCGCGGCAGGTGTACACCGGCTGGCTCGGACCGGTCATCAACCTGGACGAAGTTATCGATATATCTATGTATGTCTATCCTGTTGAGAGCCAGGTGGTCATGGACAACTTGCGTAAGAAAGTTACCCAGCTGGAGGCCGGCCTGCAGATTGACAACGAAAAAGGCCGCACGCGCGACCCGGCCAAGCAGGCGGCGATCCAGGACGCAGAAGAAATGCGCGACAAGCTGCAAGTCGGCGAGGAGCGCTTTTTCCGGTTCGGGTTATACTTCACGGTCTATGCCGGTTCCAAAGAAGAAATGGAATTCGTCACCCACAAAGTCGAACAATTACTCGGCCAGCAACTGGTATTCAGCAAGCCGGCCAGCGCGCAACAGGAACAAGGGCTCAACAGCGTGGTACCGCAGTTTACCGACCAGCTGCAAATCCGGCGCAACATGAGCACGGCCGCGCTGAGCACCAGCTTTCCGTTTACGTCGGCCGATCTCAGCCAGGAAAGCGGCATTCTGTATGGGCTGAACATGCACAATAACGGCTTGGTGATTTTCGACCGCTTTACGTTGGAAAACGGCAACTCGGTAGTATTCGCCAAGTCCGGCGCCGGTAAGTCGTTTACCGTGAAGCTGGAAGCGCTGCGGTCATTGATGTTCGGCACTGAAGTAATTATTGTCGACCCGGAAAACGAATACCAGCGCATGTGTGACGCCGTGGCCGGCGCCTATGTACGGCTCAGCCTGAATTCGGCCACCCGCATCAACCCGTTCGACCTGCCGAAAGTCGTCGACACCGAAGAGGCGGACAACGCGTTGCGCTCTAACCTCATCACGCTGCACGGCCTGCTGCGGCTGATGATGGGCGGCGCCCAGGCCCAAATGATCGGCGGCAACAGTACGCTGACGCCGGCGCTGAACCCGGTCGAAGAAGCCGACCTGGACGCTGCGCTGATCGAAACATACGCCAAAGCCGGCATCACCAACGACCCGCTGACACACACCGCCCAGCCGCCGACAATCGCCGACCTGTACGACACTTTGCTGCACATGGGCGGGACCGGCCCGCAACTGGCACAGCGCTTGCGTAAGTATACCAGCGGCACCTTTGCCGGTATCTTCAGTACGCAAAGCAATATCGACATCAACAACCCTATGGTCGTGTTTAACGTCCGTGACCTGGAAGACGAGCTCCGGCCGGTCGCCATGTATATCGTCCTGAATTATATTTGGAATAAGACCAAATCCGACCGGAAGCGGCGCATATTGGTGGTGGACGAAGCTTGGCAACTCATGAAGTACGAAGACTCGGCCAATTTCCTGTTCTCGCTGGCTAAGCGGGCCCGCAAATACAATCTGGGAATAACTACTATCACCCAGGACGTAGAGGACTTCATGGGGTCGCGGCTCGGACGGGCCATCGTAGCCAATGCCTCGATGCAGTTCCTGCTCAAGCAATCGCCGTCGGCAGTGGATGTCTTGTCCGATGTCTTCAAACTCACGGCCGAAGAAAAAAAGCGCCTCAGCCAATTCCCGGTCGGGCAGGGATTATTTTTTGCCGGCCAGAACCATGTCCACATCCAGGTTATAGCCAGCCCGACCGAAACCGGGCTCATTACCACAAATCCGGAGCAAATACAGCAGCTGCAGGCTAATGATGCGGGCGGCGGCGACTTCAACCAATTGCAGGGCACGATTGACCTGAATAACCGGCTAACTCCCGGTTCGTAGGGTAGCTACACCCGGCACATTCCGGGCGTAAACCTGCGCTCCTCACTCGCCGTACCTAATAGTGCGGCTTCTTTGCGGTGCTCAGTTTCCATCCCAACCTGCGCTCATGTGCAGCCACCGTAAGGCAAAGGCCGTAAGGCAGATAGGCAGATAAACTGCACCGAATTAAAAAATCCGGTGTATAATCGTAAGCATGAGGGTTTCGGAAAGGTTATTGCATTGTGGCCGTTTATGACGACCAGGATACGAAACGCAAATCTGTAAGCGACAAACAACTGCGCCAAGCCACCGGCATGAGCGCGGAAGAAGAGGCCGCCGCTAAACAACGCGCCTATGACGAGCAGTTCGCCGATATCGCCCGGGCAGAGAACGATGCGGAAAATGAACGTTCCAGCCGGGCTTCACAGGATATTCTGCGCCGCGAACGCGAAGCTGCCACCGGCAAAAAGGACGCTAACGCTACAATCGGCCGGAACGGCGGCGGTACCGCAGGCCCTCAAAACGCAGGCAATGGCTCGTCTGACGACACCGGCGGATCCGGCGGCAAGAACGGCTCCGACTCCACCTTCAAAAATCTGTTCCGGCAGGAATCGGAGGGCGGCGGCTTCTACCGCGACGAGGGGGAGAAAAAGAAGCGCTTCGGCGGCAAGCTCAGAATAGGCGGCGGCTCGTCCAAGCAGAACAAACGCATCCTGATCATTATGGCATCGATGTTTGCCGGTGTTGCCAGTGCTGTCGGCGGACTGTTCGTGGCGGTCATGCCCTTCCAGATACCGAGTATTACACAGTTTCTGGAAGACCAGAAATACGCCGCCTTCAACAACGCCACTGACAAAACATTCCAGCATCTTTTTACCGCCTATCTGACATACGCGCTGTTTCCGGGTATGCGTGACAACGGTTGCGCCAGCACGAAAGTCGACCGGCACTGCGCACGCGTAATGAGGGGCGAGGGCCCGGTGAGGATATTGTTCAATAAGTGGTCCGGCGCCGACAGCCGCCTGCAAAGCCTCGAATACAAACTGGCGCTCAAAGGAATCGAAATCACTTCGTCCAACGGCAGGTACTTTATGAAGTCGCCGAGCCTGGATAACCCCGTGGATTTGTCCGAGGTAGCAAACGGCACACGGACCAATATATTCGATATGAAGGAAGTGAGCCGGGGCAACGTGCGAGCCGAACTAAAACGGACCATGGAGGGTGAGACATTCTTCAAGAAACTCCTTTACCACTTCCGGATCGGCGCCTTACTGAAAAAGCACGGCATTATCCGCTGCATGATGGCCTGTGATTTCAGGGATAACTTCCATGACAAAATCGAAGATAAAAAACGGGCGGGAATAGCGTACCTCAACCGGCGTGTTTTCGAGCCGCGCAGTGTACTGCTGTCTCTCTATATCGAATGTCTGCTGCGGCCTTGCAGCGACGAACTGCGCAGCGGCGGAACCGATGGTGATGAATCGACCAACGGCGAACCGATGGATGAAATCCGGCGTGAGACACGGTCCAGACTGAGCGCCTTTTCAGCGCCATTCGGCGCCGATAAATTGAATGATCTGGTCAAGAAAATCGAGAACTTGAACCGGGACGGGTTATCGGCGCATATGACAAAAATGGCCATCGAACGGCTAGGCGGTTCGGTAAACGGCGGCAGAGTCACCGGGGAGATAATAAGCAAGTTCGCCGGGCCTATCGGGTGGGTGCTGGCAGCCGCACGGTTATTGATTCTGGCCTATGACGCCTACCAGCTAAAGGTCATGAACTACGCGTTGAATGCGGCGCTGGGCGTATCGGTATTTGAGTTGCTGCGGACAACCGCCCACGAGACCCGCAGCAGCCATATCGACGCGACCATGCTCGGCTCGATGACGAATATACTCCGCCACGGCCCCTTCAACCAGGGACCGGGACTGGAAGACTCTCCGGTATATGACGCGACGTTCGCCAGCGCCACCAGTTCGCCGGCATCAGCATTCATGCGGACGGTATTGCCGCAAAAAGCCTATGCCCAGACCGCCACCAACTCCGTGGGCCCGCAGCAATACATGTGCAATGACGGCCGCACGATTTACAAGCATGCCGTCTCCGCCAGCTCTGCCAGTAATTTGGTTTGCGACGAAATGCGGCTGGGACTTGTGAACATCTTTACCAGGACTTCGGATCTGCTTCGAAGCATTCCGGGCCTGGACATTATAGTGGCGGCATTGCGGCCGATACTCGGGATTATCAGCGCTATTGAAGCGACTATTGAGAACATAGCCCGACTTATTCCCGGCGTCGCCGCGATTCTGGATAAAATCGCCGAGTGGCTGCTTAAACTTCTTAACATATTTATGCTTCTCATCATGAAAAATCCCCTCGGAGACAGACCGTCGGGCGCGCGAATGGGCGAAATCGCCATCATGGGCGCCGAAGTCGGCGGCCAGCAAGCGGCACACCGGCTGCTGGGCGGCCAGGTACTGACTCCGGCTCAGCAAACCGCCATATTGCAGGAAGAACAGGCCAAGAAGCAGGAAGCTTTCGCGCACCTGCCGCTGAAGGAAAGGCTGTTCAGTATGGACTACACCTACTCGCTTACCAGCCAGCTCGCCCTGACTTTACCGTCCGATCTGGGCGGCGCGGCCCGCCAGTCCTTCGCTAGCCTGCTCAGTAACCCGTTTGGCAAGCTTGCGAGCAGCGCCGGCAGCGTATTCACCATGAACTATGCCTACGCAGCGCCTGTTGCACCCCAAGCCAGTTCGTTCGATGTCGTGCCGCACGGTATCCCTATAGACGATCCGTTCTTCAAAAGCGATCCGCTTAAATACTGGGATACCTATTGCGAAAACGGAAAAATCGACATAGCGTACAATACCGCCCGGGAAGATATACAGGAACCCGAGCTGAAAAAATACGGCTTTATCCTCGATGACATGACAGCCCAGGTTATCAACGAAGTCGCTAACCCGTGCTTCATGCTGAGTACCATGAGCAAATACGATGAAGCGCCGAAACCGCCGCCCGGCAGCGGTCCGG
>JBGTNV010000179.1:0-12200 GCA_041742875.1 Saccharimonadales bacterium (SeqCode)
GCCTCCTCGAAGTAGAATCCCTTGTATACCAGTCTATCATCGTCGAAATCCCATGAGCCGCCTCTCTTGACAACGGGTGCCTGGACAACTCTCCTCCAGCCGTACTGGAACATGCGCATAGCTTTTGGCCTGAGGTCTTGCGGGTCCAGAAGGACTGTCAGGTTATCTACCTCTCCCACTCCGGCCAGATGGGCCAGCTCATGGACGATGATCCGCACCTGTTCTTTATCCTGCGGTCGTATGCATACGAGCCGCATGATTGGCCATACAGAGCCAGCCGTAAACTGCGCTTGATTCGGATTGACCTTACCCACGGCAATACGATTATATATGCTGCCTAGCTTGAGCTATTTTCATGAGTTCAGCGGCAATTGATTCTGAGATAGGGAAGCCAAGCTCTTCTTCGAGCCATCCGTATTGCCCATTCGGATTACACTCAAGAAAAACTATGTCGCCGTCTGGTGTCTCGATGAAATCAAATGCTCCAAATCTTAAACTCATCTTACCTAAATACAGCATGCATCTTTCAGCAATACCGTCAGGCAAGACTTCCTTCTTGAATTGGACCGCAGCAGTAGTCTGGTGCCTCCTCCAATCGTCCTTTGCGCTCTCGTCAGTATATATTGCGGCGGGAAAGACGTTGTCGCCAGCTGCAGTAACCCTCCACTCGCGTGATTTTGGCACGTATGGTTGATATGTTCCCGGGAAGGGAAAGGTATAGCTGCTGAGTCCTTCCATTGCCGAACGGTCGGTAATATGCGTGTACACGGCTTTTAATTGATCGTGTTCACTTATAACACCTCTTAACATTTTAATAACCATCCGTGCACCTTCGTCTGACAGTAGCTTTTCACCTATCGTATCCCAGTCACTACTGATGACTGTCCGTGGTATCGAGAATCCAACTTCACGCGCTACAAGCATTTGCCCTAACTTATGATCGGCTCGTGCAAGGTTGTTTGGCGAGCTTAGCCATATATCTTCCGGATACAACGACCAGGTCATGCCATGCAATGTACGTACCTCATTGTTCACGTAGAGACGTTTAGCTATTTTCGGTTCTTCATACGGTAAGTCAAAACTACCAACCTTTCTATACCACGCTGCGCTTAAGTCTTCGGGCGTAATAGATGTGCCATTGTAGCTCATAGTGAGTTCGCCATCGCTCGTTAAGTCAACGATGTATTCATCTTCTCCTGATAAGACTTTGTCGGTTTGGTACTCGACAACAGGATAATTATTGCGTTCCAGTATTTCACTTACCGGTTTGTAAGTAGATTCATCTACATGCGCAGAAGCAATAAGAACAGGCCTATTCATCATCGAACCTCTCATAAGTAGGGCTAATCAAGCAGCTCGCCCAATTGGTGATTGTATTCTTCTGTTGTTGGCTCCCTTTGGTCACTTTCCTGCGTTTCCGGTGGCGGCGGGCCTTTTGGAATACCGTACGTCATATCCCGTGGGCGTCTAGCATTATCAAGGCCATACGCTGCACGACGTTCATTCATATGTTGAAAATCCTCAACCGGATAAAGAAAAAAGGTGTCGTCCGCAGCCATAAGCCACTGGCTGCCGAACTTTTGTTTCTTTCGCTCAAGCATCAACACCCGGTCGGTGAGTGCAGGAATGCCCTCTAAGTAGACATCTCCCGAACTTTTGTTATAAACTGCCTCGAAAGCCTCTAATACTTTTTTCATGTCACTATACCTTGCATGAAGGGCGATGACTACCACAGCCTCCGATCCATCAATTCCTATGTTGGTGAGTGTAGTCTCGCCAATTTCCTGCAATATTTCAAGCAATCTGAGCATGCGCTGCGCGCTCCGCTCAGTCAGTTTTTTTCTGCTGGCTTCGACATTAGGTGATTTCGGTGAGCGTTTGTACAGCTTAGAGTGCTCGCGTATTTCATGCTGGTCTTGCTCCAGTATCGCAACTAATTCTTCGCTGAGTTGAGGGTATCGCATAACGTAAACAGTATTAACGAAGCTTTGGGTATCTCAAGGCAATACCTACGCTGTTGCGCCAGAACAACCTCGCAGGTATTAGTAGGCTTCAACTTTGCTTATTGGTCGTCAGGGTCAACGTTCATAGGTGGAGTAGACCTGTTAGACATGTTTGGCGATATGTAATTAGTCTGTTCCGCTAACGCCTCTAATAGAGTCATTCTGCCTGCGTTGCCAGCTACCAAAACCTCGCTCGCTGGATCGATTGTTTCTTGCGTTGATGCGTAACCCAATACTTCACTCATAAGAGCCTCCTTGTACTTAGTTTGCATCGCAATACTACTACTATTGCGGGAGCCGAGCTGTATATTTTATTACTGTGAAGAAAAAGATCTTATGATTCATATGATTGGTACAGCAATCGGGATCCGTACCAGTTTGTGCAGTGATAGTAGCCGACAGGCGCTGATTTGCTGTAAAATGCAATTGTCCGGACTCGAAGTAGTAATCAATGAAATATGGAAAGGTCGCCCGCAATATGCCTCCTATGCAGGATAGTACCGAAACCCCAACTTCCAGCGAAGCGGGTCAGCCTGTAACCACGCCGACGTCCAAGCCCGGCACCCAACCGAAAATTCCTCCGTCCATCATAGTCATCTTCGGCATTACCGGCGATCTGGCTAAACGATACCTCATGCCTTCGCTGTATCATCTGTTCAAACAAGGCTTACTGCATAAGCAGACCGAGATCGTCGGCGTCAGCCGCCGCAGCGTTTACCTGGACGACCTGTTCGATACGGTCGAAATGTGTGTCAGTGAAGCTGACAATATTTGTGATCCCGTAGCCTTGGCGCATATGCACAGCCGTACCCGTGTGCAGCAGCTCGACCTGGCCGACCCTGCGGCTTACAAGGAGTTACTTCGAAAACTGAATGAAATAGAGGAGCAGACCGGCACCTGCATGAACCGTCTGTACTACCTTTCTATCCCGCCGGATGCCTATCCGCAAGTTATAGAGAACATGGCCAAAGCCGGCCTGAACACCAGTTGCCAGCACGGCACGGCTAGCACACGGCTTCTGGTAGAAAAGCCGTTCGGTCACGATCTGGAGTCGGCGCGCAGCCTGATAGATACCACTGCCTCAGCTTTCGATGAGGAGCAGATATTCCGCATCGACCATTATCTCGCCAAGGAAACGGCCCAAAACATAGCAGCTTTCCGGTTCGAAAACCCGCTATTCGAAGCCGTCTGGGATGCACGGCATGTCTCCGGTATCGATATTGTGGCCAGTGAAAATATCGGCATTGAAGGCCGCGGCGCGTTCTACGAACAGCAGGGCGCACTGCGCGATTTCATCCAAAACCATTTGCTGCAATTACTGGCTATCGCCACCATGGACCAGCCGGAACAGTTCAGCAGCGACGCTGTCCATGCCGCCAAACTGCGCCTGCTCCAATCAGTCCGGCCGATCGGCGCCGACCAGGTGACAGCGCAAGCCCGCCGCGGCCAGTACGCCGGCTATACCGATGAAGCAGGCAACCCGGATTCTTTCGTGGAGACATACGCCGCTATCGAAACCACCATCGACTCGCCGCGTTGGCGCAATGTACCGGTGCGTATCCGCACCGGCAAAGCACTGGCCGGCAAATTTACCCATATCACCTTTACGTTTACCGACCCGGCCACTACCCAGACCAATAACTTGCGATTCAATATTCAACCGGACGAGGGCATCACGATCAGCTTGATAGCCAAAAAGCCCGGCTTTGACCAGACTTTGCAACCGGTTACCATGGACTTTTCCTACGCCCACAATTTCGACAAGCCGCAGCCAACGGCCTACGAACGCGTACTGGTCGA
The DNA here is from genome assembly GCA_041742875.1 of Saccharimonadales bacterium (SeqCode). Lineage (GTDB taxonomy): Bacteria > Patescibacteriota > Saccharimonadia > Saccharimonadales > UBA4665 > JALQUD01. Next base: position 3,804 of record JBGTNV010000179.1, read on the forward strand.
TGCCGTCCGCGGCGACCGTGCGCTGTTTACCGGCAGCGATGAAGTTCTTGCCGCCTGGCAAATTATCGATGCGGTCGTCAAGGCCTGGAACGCATCCGGCGAGGGCCTGCAGCTTTACCAACCGGGTACGCCGATAGACGATCTCTAATTGAACACCTAATCTATTAGCGTGTGAGAATGCTAAAGTCCTATATACTAGTACCGTGCAGGATATCTCCGACGAACAATTTGAAACCATGATCGGCAAGGCGCTGGACGCTTTGCCCGAAAAATACGTCTCACGCCTCTTGGCCGATGTCGCAGTCACTTGGGCTGATGAGCCTTCACCCGAACAGCGTGCAACACTGAAGCTGCGCCGCGGCGAAACGCTGTTCGGGCTGTACGAAGGACTGCCGCTACCGTCGCGCTATTCCGGCGCCAGCAAGCTCACGCCCGACAAGATCACCATTTTCAAGCACCCCATCATCAGCCATAGCCGCGACCTGCGGGAACTGCAAGAGCAGATCAAACACACCCTGTGGCACGAAATGGCGCACTATTTCGGCCTTGACCACCCCCGGATCTACGAACTCGAACAATAGAGCCCATCCCAAAATAATATCCGGCCAGAGTACCGGCCCTTTCCGGCGCCAAAGCCCGCATCATTCGTCAGTGTACATCCGGTACGTTTCCTCACGACGCGAACTTTGTCACTCGGAAATCATCCGGTTTCTGACTCGGAAATTATTTTGGGATGGGCTCTAATAAGCTACTATAGTAGTTATGGGAAGCGTTGAAAATTCCAAAGATAAACAATCCGCGAAGCAATCGATGAAAACGATTGTTCAAGCTAACATCTACCGGCTGCAAGACGGACGGACGGAATTTTTGCTCCTCAAACGCAACGATGCCGACAAATTCTGGCAACCGGTATCCGAGGAGCACACCGACGACAACACGCTCGCCGAAACGCTACAGCATGTCCTGAGCGACCAACTTGGCATCGAGAAGCTGAAACGCATTAGCCCGGAAATTTATACCTACGAGTGGTATTCCGATGGCGAACAGGGGCGTGATATTGTATTTGCCGGAGAAGTCGATATAGGTGCGTCAGTAGTTGCATCAACGAACCGTTACAAGGATTCCGCCTGGTTCTCCTACAGCGACGCAATCCAGCATTTGAAATGGGACGGCAACAAACAAGCACTGCGCCGCCTGAGCGAACGGATCGCCCGCGAACCCCGTCCGCCGGCAGCAACAAAGAACAAAGCCCCGGAGGCAAACAAAAACGACGCCAAACCAACTCCTGCCGCCGAAACCATATCGCCGCCAACTCCTAAGCCGGAATACTACCAGGAACCGATACCCGTCCTCGACCCGTTTGCCGCGAGTCTATACGACCCTTACACACCTCAGCCGCAACAACAGCAGTTCATCCCGCCCAACGTTCTCCAAGATGTTCCCCAGTACGCGCCTATCGGGGTCGACTCTTATGCGCCGCCGCTTCCGCAGCCTACCGTAATACCAATACCGGTCTACCGCGGACCGAACGCACAGCCCCCTCCGCCCCCTAACGCGGGACCGTATCAATAGTAGCCGTATCAATACTAAACTAACAAATCTCAACCAGGATAAAAACCCAGAAAGCCGAACACTATGCTCTCCGTTATCAGCCCGATACTAGAAAACCAGGTCATGCAGTTTCTGCTGACATTACTCTTACTGCTAGCCGTCCAGCTTATACTTCGCTCCAGCATCGACCGTATCGTCGAGCGCGTCGTGCGCAGCCACAAATACACCAGCAAAGTCGAGGAAGGCAAGCGTGAAGAAACGCTCAAGAAAGTCTTCCGTACTTCCAGCGCCATAGTATTGTGGATCATCGGCATTATCCTCCTCCTCTGGCAACTCGAAGTTAACCTTGGCGCACTGCTGACCGGCGCCGGCTTGGTGTCGGTAGTTGCCGGCCTGAGCGCACAATCGGTCATCAAAGACTACCTGGCCGGCATATTTATCATTACGGAGAACCAATACCGCGTCGACGACGTCATCACCCTGGCCACGCCAACCGCCACCGTCTCCGGTGTTGTCGAAGATATCTCACTCCGCATGACCAGGCTGCGCGACATGGACGGCAACCTGCATATCATCTCCAACGGTACTGTCGGGGTTATCACCAACCATACGTTTCAATACGCCAACGTCAACATCGATGTCCAGGTCAGTTACGCTACCGATATCAACCTGGTAGAACGGTTGGTCAACAAAGCCGGCCTGGCCACTGCCAAAGCTGAGGCACTCGAACCTGATATTCTCGAACCTATCCAGTTCCTGCGCATCGAATCGCTCAACGAGTCTTCTGTCACGGTCAAAGCTTACGGCAAAGTCCGCCCCGGCAGCCAATGGGATATTGCCGGCGACTTCCGCCGCCGCCTGAAAGACTCGTTCAACAAACACCACATACCCATCCCATACCCGACCGCCCTCGTCCACGAAGCCGAAGACGAAGCCAATGGCATGAAGAAAGCCAAAAAGTAACGTCAAAGCCATCGTAACTATGGGATACTTACACTGATGCAACTCCGAAAATACCGCTGGTCGAGCCAATACGAATCTGCCGAAGAAGAGCTGGTGTCGTTGCTCAATACAAAAAAGATCACAGCCGAACGTTGGACTGCCGAAGGCGGCCATGAGTTCGCGCCGCACCAGCACCCGCACGACAAACGTTTATGGTGCGCCGAAGGTTCTATCGTCGTGACCGTCTTGCCTCCGCACAGCAAGTCCATCTCGATGCAGCCCGGCGACACCCTGGACCTGCCAGCCGGTACGCCGCACTCCGCCGTAGCCGGCATTAGCGGCGTCGTCTGCTATGAATCTCCGCCGCCTTCCCAGAACCCTTCGCTACCCGCCCCGCACAACTGAGTAGTTGAACTGCATCAATCCGCATCAGCAGCCAACACCACCATATGCTTATCGATAACTTCTTGGCGCCGTGCGACCGATTCGTTAGCTTCGGTTACCGTCGGCAATGCAGCCCCTAATATGCGCCGCGCCGTTGATGAATAGGCAAGATTACGACGGCGATCTATATGCGCCGTAGGTGAATCAAACATTGCTTCCGGCACTACGCGGGCACGAAACGGGCCGAACCCCACATAGGCTTCTTTGAGCATATCGCGCATGTGCTCACCCCAGCGCCCAGCAGCCGGTACATCAACCGTTAAATTATATTCGGAAATACGCAAAGCGTTTATTATTGTGCGCAAGACCCAGCTACCGCCTTCTAGATAGTCCGTGTGTTCGTCAGCAGTTACCTTTCGAATGAATGCGTTCAATATGTCGTCAAACCCTTTGCTGCGGGAAGTGCGTTCAAGACTAGCCGGTATTACCAACTTCCCGGCTTTAATGTCATACAACGTTAGATCAGAAATAATCTTGGCTGCTTGAGGTTCCATTGGAACTTGCGCACTTACCTTACGACACTTACGAAGACCGCGCATCACCTCGGGTGGTATCTGTCCTGACGCCGCCTGATGCACCCCATCAAGCACTGCTAACATATCAACACGCGGATCTACGACGCCCATGAAAGGATGGCGTCGTTCAATGCGCCGGCGATGGACCGCCGTGGAAACATCCTTGCTATCGGCAAAAGCTTCTTGCACGACAATACCGGTCTCTAATCCGGAATATACTTGCAGGCAGTATAGCGCATTAAGGTTATGCTGCGCTGCCGCTAGAACATCGTCTCCTAGCTGACGCGAAAAATCTAGGAAACCAAAATCCAGGTGTGGAGCACAGTATACTCCAGCTCCACTCAAATGGGTCGATAAAACCATACCCATCCGACCGTTTGCCGCGGCTACGCTGCCTATGGCTTGGATGGTACGCCAATACCTGTCAAGCGCCTCCAAAGCACCAGCTGGCGCAGTACGAACTTCACTTATGTCTGAATCCGACTGGTCTGAGTTATAACTCCCTTCGTGATAATAAGTCACCATTATCGGTTCAGGATTATCCATCGGAAAGATGACTTGGCCCTTCTTCCACGGCCGACTGACCGGATAACCTTGTACTGCTCCTATTACTTCTTCGTGAAGTAAATCTTTGTCTTTGCTGGTCGTGACTTCAGCGCAAGGGTCATCTACAAACTGGTATTCTATCTCTGCGCCAAAGGTCGCCCACATTCCCAAAGCCTTCGTTGCCCTATCCAGCTCAGCGATCCGGTCTTCAATACTGCTTTCCTGCAGACTCAGCCCGGCTTCAATACCAGCCCGTAGCTCAGGGGACTCACCGATCAATACTGGGTGGTATGTTGCCATAAAAGTACATTATTTTACCACTTATTGTAAAGGGTGTAAATTCGGCCTCCGCTTATACTTGTCTTTCCACAATATTTCCTATATAACCAATATATGACAGAGAGCTTCTTAATTCCGCGCGCCGAATCACTCAGCAGGGAAGCGATATTAGCCGAGCAAATTAATGCCCGGCTCCATTCTATCCTCGATTCCTTTGGTTATTGCGAAGGGGGATTCTGTGTCGTCGACGACATACCTATAACCGACGACTGGGAGTTGGACATTTCCCGCCCTGATGCTCCGGCTAGTGATACATATTCACAATACAATAACAGACACGGTGCACCGTTGGACAGAGTGGTCAAACTCGTCTTTTGGACACGCGATGACACAGCAGTAAACGCCGGTGCCTATACAGCCGGTGGCGACACAGTTCCAATCGTCGTCGGCGCCAATGGAGTTTTCGACACAGCCGTCGATCGCCACCTGGACGTATTCGACTTGGAATTACTACAGAGGGACATTGGGGAAATTATCGAACCGCATCTGACGCCACACGGCACCGAACGGTAGCGCTATTGTAGCAAGGAGTATCGAGAGTATTCTGCCACTGTTTGTACGTACAGGCAAACCGATGATTAGTGTTATTGCAAATACAAATGATATACTCTTGTTACTTCGTGAAGTACATCTGTACTCCGAGGTACATTGACAAGCAGTCAGTAGCATTAGGTGAGTCACCGGCTTTCGTACATACGAATACCGGTGTCTCATCTAATGCATGAAGAGTATGCATTTAGGCAGCTGCGGCTGTTCGACGCCCGTCGAATGAGAGTCCGACAAGGAGTAACACCATGCACAACAACCATCACGGCATCCTATTTGTTGAGCCGCCCGCGCAGACTAGCACCGAGCCTCTCATCGATGATCTCGCCCGCATAATGGCAGGCGCCCTACGGAAAGCTGAAATAACTCCTGCTCCAGAAGGTGCATGTCATACCTGTGCATGCGGCGCCCGCGGTGATAATAACCATTATATCCTGCCGGGAGGGATGCCTACCAACTCACTGGCCGTGCATTACCTGGCCTGGCACCGCCGCGAACTCTCTCCGGTGCAAATACTCAGAGTTGGAGCACTCAAGAGTGCTCCGGTCGAGCCAACCGATGAAGAGCTGCAAGCACCACCCCGCACCTAGCTAGCGGCGAACATGACGGGCAGACAGGGGAGTCTATATGGTTGTCACGGGTTTTTCTGCCGTGTGTTTTCTTCCTTTACTCTTCCTGTCTGCTTGTCATCTCCGCTTTGATACTAGGTATTACGCGTTTGCACATTTTGAGCGAAAAGACTGTGCTCCCCATTCCATCGTTATGTCTATCGTAATTATCGTAATGCTGTACGATTACGTTCCGGTGAGCGCTTTTCATCTCAAACTGCACTAAACGTGTAATACCTGGCTATAATTTAGCAAGTATTGTGTATTCAGCGATTAGCTTTTTTGTTTACTTGTGCGGCTTTTGATAACGAACTGTTCTAGCTTAGCTAATCGATGCTCCAGTGTAGCTATTTGCTGTTGCTGCTCAGAAATGGCCCGCACTAGGTAAGGCACAATACCATTAGCGTACAAGAACTTCCTTGTTGATTTGTCATGCCATTTGCCATCTTCTACCAGATGCGGTAAAATATTTGCTACTTCTTGGGCGATAAAGCCTTGCTGCAGCTTAGAACTCACAGACTTATCTTTCCATTTCCAGACTACCGGACGCAAAGCCAACACTTTGCTAAGGCCGTCGGTTATAGGAGCGACGTTTTGTTTGAGCGCCATGTCCGACCCTCCGCCCGGATCGAAAATCTCTACTACGGTTTCTCTCGTTGTTTTTCGTTGTGGTCTTTTCATATTCAACCCCTTTTGAAGTAATTCCTAATCCATCGCCTGATGATTTGAAAGCGATATACTACGATATATATACTATTTTTTCAGTATTGTTGAATCATTCTATGTACTGCAAGACATGTTATTATTTTTTGAAACTAGCTAAGGTGAATTTTTCGTAGACACTCGTTCACCATACTGGTGAATTTTTGTATGATTATGCGATAGTGTCTTTACTTTATTGTGCATTGAAAGTGTAGATGATACTATACGGGCATATTAATTTCACTATACGAGTATTTTCTAATGAACTTAATCCGAGAAAATAGTGACCAACAATTGTACAGAATTCTACAACATTCTTTCCAATCCTTGCGTAAAGGTACCGGTTTAACGCCATGGAAGATCACTAAACACCAGGAATTACGAGAAACCATTGCAACCCATGCCGGTGTTAATGAGCAGGAACTATCGATGCAACAAGCATACTTGCACGTACTGCACACCCTGGATGAACTCGGCAACGGCATAGAAGCCAAAGTTACCCGCAACGCTTTTGCCGTCGGCCAGGAGCACAATCCGGGCAGCCTTATGCAACGCCGCATGTATATGTCGAAGCAGCTTAGACGACACACAGATACTATCGAGGCGTATGAAAACCAGGGCATCAACAAGGTCATTTCCACGCTACTCGAACCGGACAATGTCACTAATAAAGGGTTCGCTCATTCAATACCACCTGGCCAACCGTCCAATGTATCACTACCCATAGACAAAGTTCCAACGAATGACACTATTGCTAAGAATTTGGTAATCTATGGGCTGACCGAAATCTATTCGCTCGGCATGCACGCGCCTGAAATACTGACTTGCTTCGGGCGAAGATTGAGCTGTTACGAAGACTGCACTGTTGAATTAGCCTTTGTACCGAGCGCCAAGGGACCATCATGGTACACCTATAAATTCCGATGTACGTTTCGAAGTAAACAATTGCATTTCCGGATCGGCATAGTATCGTCTGCCAACGACGGCGAAGCACTGCTTGCTTCGGGGCTTGTCGATGACTTGATCAAACTGAACGGCACTCCAGATCTCGATAAAGAATTAGAGGGATTGCTACTAAACTGCTACCTCATCCGTCATAATATTGACAAGAGCAGCCAGGAAATACTCCGTTTTCAGGAAGTCGAATTAAACTCCCGTCGTGAACTACTGAACACGGTTTGGCAAGTAAATGCCGATACATGCCGGATAATTGAATTACAACCAGCCCCTAGCCAGCTAGACATCGCATTTTATGAGTATAATTGGTCGTTCGATTTAAGCATTGACGAGCATTACGCATACTGGTATGCTCCCGGACTAATGTACCTGAATAACATTTCGGTTGATATTTCACAGTTTCCCGGCCGTGAAAAGTGGCAGTTCTATATTCGACCGTTTTTAGGAACCGCCTTGCCAGGCGACATGGGCATTGTCGCAAACCGATATACGGCTTCGGCCAACAGCTGGCTTACACCGGGACAGGGAGTGGCAATCATTTGGCAGGAGCATAAAAGCTGACACCATTCAGCTGCGATAACACTCGCGCATACTTGTACGTTAGCCGGAGATTCCGACGTACACCTTATCCTCCAGATAACACTGCACGCCAAGCCGGCTGGCATCGAAATGAGGCTGCGGTAGCTTACGCGGATCGCACCACAGCATTTCATGGCATTTCTCCGGCTCCATGATCTTCGGATCGCCGGTAAACTGCCTGGCCAGTACTACTACCGAAATGTGGTGCACTCCTTCCCGGCGATATGTCTCCAGGTTATTTGTAACGGCAATCACTTGCGCCCCGATAAGCGCAATGTCGTGCTCCTCTTTCGCCTCCCGCTCAGCAGCCTGCTCGAAAGTTTCACCCAATTCAAGCATGCCACCCGGAATCGAGTACATCTGCGCATGGCTGCCAGCCCGGAGAGCGACTAATATCTCACCCAAACCATTTTCGATGATAATACCGATACCGACCCGTGGTATGTTTTCTGACATATATTTTGATTATACAGGGCTATCGCAGTTAACTTGTCAGGTGAAAAATCACGCCTATGTAATTTGCACGCACAACGTGGCACTGCCGTATAATCTCTAGTATGCCGCAAGTGGACGGGACAGCTTTCAGGCAGGCGTTTGAACGCCTGAATAAGAATCAGCGGATGGCAGTCGAGCAGACCGACGGGCCGTTGCTGGTGGTAGCCGGGCCG